>JAUVEQ010000215.1 GCA_030594725.1 Methanobacteriota archaeon | reverse complement strand
CTGTCCGAGGAGTTCGCATCTGAGAGACAATCCACGACCTACACCCCGTTCGTCAACGACCGATTCGTGTTCTACTGGTCACCCATCGATGGTACCTATGAGCAGGAGGACGAGGAGGACGACTACGGATGGGGGATGCGTAATAACAACGGGCAACGTAACAACGATGCCATGGTTGGCGTCAACCGTTACGGCGACTCACCCATGTCGGATATGGGGGTCATCGCCCTCTCCAGCTATGACTGGGACAACAAGGTGGACATCATCCTGAGGGATGGCTTCATCTTCACCGATGCCTTCATGGCCGACTATCCCTTCAACGTGATCGACTACGGCCTTATACTAGTGTACAATGGTGTAGACCTCACCAAGACCCCCACCTGCGAGTGGCCCATCAACCTGGATTGCGATGGTGACAACGATTACGACCAGACGGTCACCAGCAGGAAGTACTACCAGTTCGACCTGAACATGAACGTTCCCATGAACGAGATCAAGATCCAGATGCCCACGGAGATGAGCGAGGTCAAGTCCGTGGCCAAGATGGACCGCAACAACGGCGACAACATCCAGTACCTCAAGAAGGCCGGTCCCGGCCAAGAGGGTTACGAGGTCGTCGACGCCGCCCGAGGTCCTGGAGAGATGACCATCCGTGCCGAGCCCACCTGGGGCGCTGGCACCTGTATCAGGATCAGCTTCTATCACACCACCTTCGTGTGCTGCGAGCAGAACGAGTACAGGACCATAACCGGATATCCTGACATTGCTCCCTTCTCGCCCCACCTGAAGCGTGTGTACGATTACGAGCTCTGGAGCACCGGCGACAACGTGCTTAGCCCCTCCGGCGGCCCGTCCCGATACGACGGTGAGATGCTCTATACCACCCGCGACCTGCGCCTTTGGGGTGGCACCGTGGAGACCCTCTCCACCGGTCGCAGCATGGTCTTGAAGAGCACTGTGGCCGAGGCTTGGATCGACAAGAACGGCAACGGCATCCCTGACGTCGAGGACGATTGCGATGGCAACTACGTCATCGGCGAGGGCTGGGTCGGCGGCAACGGTGGCGGGGACGACTGCGAGGTCGCCCACGGCATCGACAACGCCTGGTTCGCCAACGAGCTCTCCGCGGACGCCGTGTGGTCATTCTACGGTGACGAGTTCTACGGTTTCATCCATCGTGACATGATGATCGCCTCCTACGACGAGGACAACGAGATAGAGATCATCGACATGTCCGACGGCGACGACACCATGAAGATAACCCTGGGAGCATGGGAGAACTTCATGTGGGTCTCATCGTTCGTCCAGGACACCTACTGTGGGAACGACGACGCTGGGGACAACTACGAGTTGCAATCCTACGGCCTACTGCGCTACACCGACTGGAGCGATCCCGTCGCCGCACAAGAGGCCATGAACAGCCCCATCATCCAGCGCGCCATCGACTCGGGCAACTTCGAGTCCGACTGGGTGCTGGTCAAGTCCAAGCACCCCGTGACCATCTACGGCGGTATCTGGGACAACAACTGGCACATGCAGATCTACGGGCCCCGTGGCAGTCAGTACTACATACCCTACGCCTACGGGATAACCATCACCGGCCTCGAGAAGGAGGCCCACGTGAACATCGACTTCCAGGATACCACCGAAAAGGACACCCGTGTCACCATCGGTCCTGGAGAGGAGTGGACCTTCTCATCCATGGATGCGTGCCCCTTCTCGAACAACTACGTCGGTGAGATCGAGTGGGCGGAGATCACCTCTGACCACCCCATCCGCATCGAGCTGTGGAAGGCCAACGACGACAACGCGTTCGACAGCACCCAGATCACCTCGTTCATGCAGGACTTCGACTACTACCCTGCTGACGAGTCCTGGCAGGTGGCGATCCACCATCGCGCGATGGTCTACATCGTTGCCCTTGAGCCCGACACCCGGGTGGGTTGGACGGGCGATTGGATCAACGACAAGCCCATGGAGTGCACCCTCGACCAGTACCAGGTGTACCGCGTCGTCATGGACTCCGACGAGGACTACGACGGTGACTGCAACGACGACACCGAGGCTGACAACGAGGACGAGCTCGAGGGCAACATCCACATGATGTACATCAGCGCGGACAAGAACGTCCTCGTTGAGGTCCGATACGGGCGTGATTACTCGTGCGAACCCCAGGACATGGACCTGGCGATAAGCATCAATCCGACTATCCAGCGTGCGTCGATGGAGTACCCCTACTTCATCCCGCTGCTGATCTCGACCTTAATGGTCGCTGACCTGGCCCTGGTTGGCACCGGCCGCCGCGGAATCGCGGGGGTTCTGGGGCTGGTACATAGGAAGTACCCCATGCCGAAACAACTCGGCAAGTGAACCGCTAACTAACCCCATCTATGGCAAGGCTGCCATACCAAAGAGGAGGAGATGCCAGTGTCAGGAATAAAGAAGATAATCCCGACGGTCATGCTGTTCGTAGCAGTCCTAGGGATATTCTTCCTACCAGTGTCTTCGGTGCTGATGCACGACACGCCCATGAACACCGCGCTGGAGGACGCCATCCGCGCCTCCACGGAGAAGAGCGCGGAGCACGATCTCAGCTCGACGGACATCACCCCGTTCACGAACCGGGAGTACGTGTTCTACGTGCCGCCAGCATACATGATCGAGATGACCAACTTCAACTATCTCGACGATTGCTGGTACTGGAACGGGAACGATGACAACTACGCGAGCATCGCTGGAAGTGGCCCCCGCAACAACGAGATGTACACTCCCATCGCCAACTGCTCCACCATCATGATCTCCGTCTACGAGCGGGACGCCAACGTGAGGGTCGAGTGGATGAACGCCACCGCCATCAAGGCGAACTTCGACGAGTACAGCGGGTGGCGTGTGGAGAGCGGTGCCAAGGTCATATGGGCCAGCGAGATACCGCTCACCATAGACCCGAACATCACCCTTGCCACCACCTGGGAGTACGACATCGAGGAGTTCGACATCCTGGAGATACCCGTGATCGCCTGGGAGGTCGCTCCCGGCTGGCACATACTCTCCGGCACCGTTCGGATAACCTCCGACGTCCCCATCTCAGTGATGCACCACAAGCTCAAGCCAGGAGCCGCGACCGAGAACCCCGACGACCATTGGGCCAACGCCTGGTGGAACGGCCTGTTCGCCGGCTACGGCAAGAAGCTCATGGTCCGGGTCGCTGGTGACCTGTGGATCTCCGCCCTGGAGGCCCAGACCAAGGTCACCGTGAAGGACCTGTCCGACAGGGACGACAGCGCCGAGTTCACCCTGAACCGCTTCGAGGGGTGGTCCTACGACCGCAACCCCATCCTGCAGCAGCAGGGGTTCGACGACGACATTGTGCTCATCAGCGCTGACCATCCGGTGAGCGTCGTGGGCGGCATACAGAGCAAGCACGCGTTCACACAGGTCTACGGCCGGAACGGCAAGGACTACCTGTTCCCCTGCTTCAGCAAGGTGATGGTATACGCCCCCGAGGGCGCCCACATCATCCTGGACGATCGGTCCGGCAACCAGGGCTCGTTCGAGGGAGACATCCCCGCGGGCGAGTTCCAGATGTACGACTTCCGCGTGCTGTACAAGCTGCGCTGCTACCCGGCCTTCGAGTGGGCCCGCCTCCGGGCCTCGTCACCCGTGATGGTGTACACCATCAGTGACAACCCCTGGACCCTGGACGAGAGATATTACGGGACCATGGCGGGCGAGGATTACCTGACCACCTACCGGGAGACGACCATCTACTTCCAGGAAGGCATCTGGCCCCATCCCGCCGACACCGAGTTCAAAGTGCCGATCCAGAGCAGGGCATACGTCACCGTTCAGAACCTTGGTCAGCAGAACAAGGTGAAGATCGACTTCTCCGAGTTGAGCCTTCCCCTTACCGTCGACCTACCCGCTTACAGCTCCATGACCATGGAGCTTTCCGAGAACAGTTACGAATACATCGACCTCGAGGGACAGTACCAACGTGAGACCGAGGCCTTCTGGTCCAACCGGAACCACCCCTTCGTCTACCGCATCGTGGTGGACAACAACAAGAGGGAGGAGATAAAGCTCACTTGGGAACAATTGAAGGGCACCACCCTCACGGTCGAGGCGGAGAACGATGTGATGGTATTCGTTGATTACGACCGCGACCACCAGACATACGTGACAGGTATCGACCTGATACCGGGTCTCGAGTCCCCCGCACCCCGGGGCGTTCCCGAGACACAAGGCTTGCTGGTGGCCATCGGTGGGATCATCGTTGCCATAGACGTCCTATTCGTCATGGGGGGACACAGGCCCCTCCTCGACCAGCTGAGGAAATGGAGGAACTGATCGGGACGCCCGTTCCGTATCAGGACCTCAGATAGGAGAGACACAAGGAGGTGCCCCCAATGGAGGAACCATCACAGAGTGGCAAGCGGATGCCCGCCAAGGGCAAACGCGATGCCGCCGAGACACAACCCCAGCGAACGACCCAAGCGACAGCTCCAGCAGCACCGCGACCCGCTCCGAAGCCAGCGGCCGCGCCCAAGCCCAAGGCGGCCCCGGGCGTGCCGATGGCGGGGCAGTCCTATGCCCAGCGGCAGGCGGACGCTGCGAGAAGGGCCAAGGCGGAGTCTAGCGCCCAACCAGCGCCAACACCCCGCCCCAAACCCAGCACTCAGCCACCCGCCCCCAAGGCGGGGGACCTGGACCTGGACGAGGACTTCGATCTGGGAGACGAGTACGAGGACGACCCCGTGGTGGAGGCTCCGGCCCCCGCGACCACGGACACGCCGTCCAGGATCTATTCCACCCGTCGCGCCCTCGCCGAGCAGGTGAACCAGGACGTGGGTGTTGCTCCGGACGAGAGCGAGACCAGCGGCCTCGATACGATCCGCGACAAGCGGGAGGCCTGGAAGAAGACGGTCGCGGCCAAGGAGGATGAGGGCAAGAGCCCATACGTCACCCGTTGGGCCAAGGTCTCCTTCTTCCCTATGCTGTACTTCATAGTATCCCTCTCGCTGCTGCGGAAGATAAGGTTCGAGTATTCCGATTACTACGATTATGACTCCCTGTACCTGATGCTAGGTATGCTCGTGGGGTTCATATTCCTGGTGATCGCCACCACCGGCACCATGCTCAGGGCCAAGCGGGTCAAGAAGCCCATCCAGCTCAAGGGCCGTGCCACCTGGATCGGCGTCATCGTGTTCATCGGGATATCGTTCTACCTGGCCTACTTCGAGGGCCTTGCATACGCCTGGATGTTCTCCATCGGATTCCTGGCCACGGGACTCATCATAGTCCTCATCGGCTTTGCGCTGGAGAAGTCAGGCAAGGGGACGTACTGGGTCAAGGACCCGCTGGACGGCAGCGATAAGCGCTGGCTCGAGTTCGTACCCGTCGCAGAGGCTTGATCCTCGTGGGAGGCAACACCCTAGGTCACCTACTTCAGGTGACCACGTGGGGCGAATCCCACGGAGAATCCATTGGCTGTATCATCGATGG
>JAUVEQ010000340.1 GCA_030594725.1 Methanobacteriota archaeon | reverse complement strand
GGACCTGACACCACCGTCGACATCCAGATCCCGACGGGCAACATGGCCGACTACATGCTGGTGGAGGACATCGACCTGGATGGCCACGTGGATGTGGTCGTCACCCAGACCGGTCAGCAGGTCTTCCTCGGCGGGCCGAACGGACCCGATACGACTGCCGACTACACCTTCATCCTCGGTTCGGGCCAGAACCCATCGGGGGTAAATGCCGGTGACATCAATGGCGACGGTCTGACCGACCTCGTCTTCACGACGGCCAACAGCAAGGCAGTGATCTTCGAAGGGATCTCCAGCGGTTGGAGCAACAGCTACCGTCACGACATCCCATTGGGCTATTCCTCCGAGGACGTGGAGGTTCTGGACATAGATAAGGACGGATATGATGACATCGTCACCGCCAAGGACCGGTTCGATATATTCCTCGGTGGCAGTCAGTGGCCCACCACTCCCAACATCACCAAGACCGGGCTGAGCACCGCCCGTGAGATAGGTGTGGCGGCCTCGAGCGGCGTGGGAAGGCGCAGCCAGGGGTACTTCATTACCGGACCCATCGACCTTCCTGATGACAAGATCTGGGACGTTCTGGTACTGGACGGTCAGGTCCCCACCGATACCTCCATCACCATGACCATCCTCGATAGCACCAAGAACGAGGTACAGGGCTACGTGGAAATGGATGATATGGTGGTGGACCTTTCCGGTCTGACCCGGGACCCCATCTACATTAAGGTGGGGCTAAGGACAGAATCGAACACTTCAACACCGATACTGGATTTCCTCATGGTCAAATGGTTGGACAAGATGACCTGGCGCGACCAGTTCTACGGCGCCGTGAAGGGCGACCGCTACATGGGACTCAACGTCCAGGATGGCAATCTTCGTACGTACGCCGCGGCCTGGACATCGCCGCAGCTGGTCTTCTCCAGTCTCCGGAACGATACCGGCTACAACCACAAAAGCCAGGCCTACGTCGATGTGGGCGGTCTCGACTTCCTGTCCCTGCCGCCATTGGAGTTCCCCACACGGGGCGCAGCCGCATTCGACATCGCCGATGTGGATGGCAACGGTTTCCTGGACATCGCCTTCGCCGTTCACCAGACATCGGACACGAACTTTCAAGCGACAAGCCCTCTCTTCCTCAACTCGGCGACCGGTTGGAGACCCCAAGCGGACCACTCGTTCCCGACGACAGGTGCTGCCGACGTGCTCCTCGAGGACCTGGATGACGACGGATACATCGATGTGGTCTTCGCCCAGGAGATGGAAGCCCAGGGCGACTACATCATCAACAGCACCCTGTTCTGGGGCTCCGCCGATGGATGGGCCGACACACCCGACGTGGAGTTCGTGACCACAGGCGCCTCGGGAGTGGAGGTCGCTGACCTGGACGGAGACGGGGATCTGGACCTGGTGTTCGCCTGCTACAAGGGATTCTCCACATCCACAGACAGTATGGTGTTCACCCAGGACCCTGATGGCTTCGACGGCTCAACCCCATCCCTCTACCTACCAACCAAAGGTGCGCGCGCCGTGGCAGCTGGCGATCTCGACAAGGATACGCACATGGACCTGGTATTCGCCAACAGCCGGTCGGGCGGCCAGACCGAGATCGATTCCTACATCTATTGGGGTAATGCGTTGGGTGGTTTCGACACCACGCCGACGAACCTGCCCACGGTGGGTGCAGAGGATGTGAAGGTCGCCGACCTGGATGGGGATAACTACCGGGATATTGTGTTCGCCAACGCGGTGGACAACTCCCCGTCGCGGGACGTGTCCTCGTACGTATACCTCAATGACGGGTCCGGCGGTTTTGCATCAAGCCCTGACCACATGCTTCCTGCCACGGGAGCCGTTGCGGTTGCCGTCGGCGACCTGGATGGTACGGGCTGGAAGGACCTGGTGTTCGCTTGCCAACACAATGGTACAAGCTACTCGATCCCTTCAGCAATCTATCTAGGCGGTCCCTCTGGCTGGTCCTCGAAACCAGACATCGAGATACCGACCGAGGGCGCCTCCGATGTAATGGTCGTCCAACTCTCCAAGGTGGGCTTCGGCGGGTACATGTCCAAGACCATCACACCCGATCCCTCAGACGAGCCGGGTGCCTTCAACACCTTCAGGTATACCGCGACCCTAGGACCTTCCCAATCGGGCAGGATCCAACTCATCGATGCGGTGACCGAAGAGGTCCTGGCGGAGACCGCACTCACATCAGGCACCAACGAGTGGACTGTCGAGGGACTGTTCCGATTCAAGGAACACCCAAGCATCCGTGTCGTCGTGATCGGTGAAGGACTAGATCAGGCGGGCTCCTTCGAGATCGACGAACTGTGGCTCAACTGGACCAAAAGGGTCAAGCGGCCACCAATAACCCATGACATCGAGTTCAGCAGTCCAACAGTATATCGGGCGAAGACCGTGAGGTTACAGGTCAACGTGAGCGATGAGTTCGACTCGGGGAACGAGCTCCTCGTCACAGTGGAGCATTCACCCAGCGGTGCAAACGACTGGTCATCGATCATGGTGAGTCCGAAGACCTACACCAACGGTCTATGGACGATGTACATAACTCCAAGGGTGGACACCACGACCGGTCTCTACGACTTCCGTGTCCTCGTCAAGGACACCGATCGCCTCGACTCGGGATGGGTCGAGTTCACCGATGTCCTGGAGGTCATGAACAACCTACCCACGTCCCCCGTGATCGGTCTGACCCCTGCGCGTCCTGACACCACATCGACCCTCCAGATCGAGTTCGTGCGAGGAGCCCAAGATGTAGAGAGTGCCGGCCTCACCTACAGATATCTCTGGTACTTGGATGGGGATCTGCAGCCCCTCCTGGTAACTGATAGCGTCGACTCCTCCCTCACGGAGAAGGGTCAGAACTGGTCCGTCGAGGTTAGAGCTTCGGACGGGGAGGACGAGGGACCTGCTGGCATGGCCTGGAGGGTCATCGAGAACGCGGCTCCCAGGATAAAGAACCATCTTGTTGATCCAGTGATGGATGAAGATTCTGTCGACTCGGATTGGATAGATCTCTCGACAGCATTCGAGGACCCGGACGGGGACCCGCTCACCTGGACGGTCGAATCCACACCACAGCACATCGGGGTCGAGATCGACCCGATAACTGGCAAGGTCACCCTCACACCCGAGACGAACTGGAACGGGGAGGAGAACATCACGTTCCGAGCCTCGGACGGGGATGATACCTCGTCCCAGACCATCACCGTCTACGTGACAGCGATCAATGACATTCCAAGGTTCGCAACGGTGAACGGGAAGCCGGTTGGTGACGGACCCATCGAGATCACCATCAAGCAGGGCGAGCTCCTATCCATCGACGTGCTGGTCATAGACCCTGAAGGGGACGAACTTGTCTTCGATGTCAATACCACCCTCTTCGAGGTGGACGGCTCCACCGGCTCCATCCGCTGGCAACCTGAGAACGATGAGGTGGGCACCCTACGCTTCGGCATGACCGTTTGGGACGTGGTCGCACCATCAGAGAAGGTTACGCTGGACTTCATCGTGGTGGTGGAGAACGAGAACGACCCGATGGACGACCCCCGGATAACCACTCCCGCCAGTGGAGCCAGCTTCGAGGAGGACATCCTGTTCTCGCTGATAGCCATCTGCACCGACCCGGACACGATCTACGGCCAGATCCTGAACT
>JAUVEQ010000355.1 GCA_030594725.1 Methanobacteriota archaeon | reverse complement strand
CCGATGCGACCGGTCGATGGATCCGCTCCGATGTCTGCTGTCAGAGCCTCCTCCTTTCGTGTAATGACTTTGAACGAAGTGGCGATGATCATAATAATTGCAATCAGTATCACAGTCATCAAGAACCATTTGTTCGTCACTATCCCCTTCCTCATTATGTCCCTCTCACCCTATGGTATTCTACCGGTGGGTAGTGTGACGTCATTGAGTGGTTGAAGGAATTATACTTTTCGTACGCGGCTAATCCGGTTGTGGGGTGCAGGGCAAGTTAGCCAGATTTTTGTTCAAGAGAATTCTATGATCGTGGCACGCCCGACAACGTGGCATGGACACCCCCGGCGCTGGAGCACGTCACGCCCCCGGACAGGGATGTGGTGGTTTGGCTAGGAGGCGCAGGTGGTTCCCGGGGCTCCGTGCAGATGCCTGCTGAGGTCGCCGGGGCATGAATTGCTGCTGCCTCAGCCGCACACAGGTGCGGCCTCGTTGCCAGGATGGGGGAGGGAGGAATTGGTTTCCTCGTAGCGTACTCGACGATCACCGTTGTGGCGTACAGATCTTCTGTTTCGGACCTTAACCAGTATCCTCGCTAATTGGGCGAATACGGTCCCTCTGCACAACAAATTCGATGACCGTGCAATAAAGATATTAATAACCGAGATACGAATCACATGATGGTCTGGGTCATTATGGGTAGATGCGTAAATGTCGGATCGACGAGCAACGAGGGGTGAGGATCGAATTGTCCCTCGACCTATCAATGATACTGCTCATTATCGGATTCATGATACCCGGCCTGATGTACATCTATCTCGGTCTAAGGACCCTTAGAAAGGATTGGTTGGCAATGGAGGAGTGGTTCCTTGCCCTCCCCCTTGCCTTCATCATGGTTTACTTTCTATCCATAGCCGGCTATATGAACTACTACTACCCCGACTTGGATCTAATATGGCTGGGCGTGCTCATTATCGTTGGCATCATCACTATGAAATTGTTTTCCCTCGGACAGATCGTGGTGTTTCGCGGAGGGAGGGACATCGTCATACAGGCGATCCAGCGGATACTGGAGAACCGAGGGTTGAGTTACAGAATGGAAGTGGACACATTCACCATCCCCGAGATCAACATGGAGATCGAGGTAAATCACTTCGAGAGAAGCTATCTCGTTGGCATCAGCACGAAGTCCAAGGACAAGGATTGGATCGATACCATCCACGAGGACATCCTGAACATGTTCAAGGGTAGGCCAAGTGAACGGCCCCATCCGGGTCTCCTGATACTAGGTTCCGGCATCGTGGTGATAGGGCTCGCCCTTGGTGTTGCATTCAAGATCGGCTAGACCACGACCGCTCACCACAGGTCAGGCTGCAGCTTACGGGACAAGGACTCTCGTGGGGGTGTAAGTTCGAGGCCCTGGCCCTAATCGTAGGGTACTGGGCAACGCCTGTTGTGGCGTACGGGGCAAGAACGCTATTTCTCCTCGTCAGGCGTCTCCTCCCAGTCGGAGGCGACCTCGGTCTGGAGGTCCTCATCGTACCTCTCGGGTGGAGTGGCCTTCCCTCTCCTGCCTACGACGTTAAGGGCGATCGCTATCACTGCAAGGATGATGGCCAGCATCCCGATCCAGGCGACGGGGGAACCCACCGAAACGGAGCCGCCCTCCTCTTGGGCCCTAAGAACAGAGGGCCATTCCATCTCTCGGGTGTAGTGGAGGTCAGAACTGGCCCTGGCGGTGAACTCGTGCTTTCCATCAACAGTGACCTCGAATGGGAAGACGATCACCGAGTGAGCTCCCAATATTACACGATCGTACGAGTCGACCAGCACCCCATTGTCGAACAGCTCGACCACCATATCATAAGCCGACGAATCCCCGGTATTCCGGACGGTAACGTAGACGGTGACCTTGTCTCCCTTCTCGGGGACCGGGTCGGAGAACGTGATGTCCGATGGTCCCACAGACAGGTGGGCGTTCCGGATCACTGTCGTGAAGTTCGCGCTCCCGTTGTGGCCGGCGCCGTCGGTGACATTGAGATAGATGAAGTAGCCCCCGTCGGGCATCTCGGTGGTGAACCACCGGAAGGTGAAGTCGCCGTCGTCTGCGATGGGCTCGTCCTGGACGATGTACCCCTTCCTGAACGGGGACCAGTACGTGACCGAGTAGCTGGAGGGGTTGGCCTCTTCAAGGCTCGCCAGGGGTGATAGGATCCCATACAGGTACGAATAATCGGCGCTAGAGATGAAACTCACCTCGGGGGGAGTCATGTCGACGATGAAGTGGACCTCGGACGGCATCGAGACGTGACCGAAGGCGTCACGCGCAAAGACCAAGGCGTAATACTTGCGCTCCTTGAGGTCGGTGACGTTGAAGGAGGTATCCGTGATCCAACCCGACTCCTTCACGGTAACGGTCGCATGGTTGTGATCATAATCCCACTGGATGTTGTACTCCATCCCGCCCACGCCCATGTCAAGGGCCTCGGACCATTTGAACTCGAATGAGGTACCATTGAAGTAGGTCGGCGGATACTGCTCGAGCTGCACAGGGAACGGAGGGAAGTTGTCCGCGGTGACGACGATCCTGTGCCCGAAGACCTGATGACCAACCCGATCGTAGGCGCGTAGTTCGTAACCGTAGGACGTGTGATCCTCCAGACCGAAGATGGTGACGTGGGTGTCCATCAGCTCGATATGATATTTGGCTGATGGATGATCCTCTCGAAAGTAGGTGACGCGGTAGCCCGAGATGCCGGAGCCTTTATCGGTTGCGGGAGACCAGGTCAGAGTGATAGATGTGCCGTTGGAGTACTCGGGGACATCCAGAAAGAGGGGTGGCGTGGGCGGTGTCGCATCGACGGTGGTGTTGACCGATGACCAGGGTCCTTTGTGGTCGAAAAGGTCAACGGCCCAGACTACGAAGGACCACGTGCCATCATCAAGGTCGGCGACGGTGAGGGACTGGCCGATGACATCGATAACCATACCCGACGGTGTTCCGGGGCCCTCCTTGTACCACAAGACCTCGTAATGGGACGTGCCGATGCCTTTATCCTTCGAGGGGTCCCAGGAGAGGGTGACGGGGCCCTCCGGCTGGTATTCGGGTAGATCGTTGATGACCGGCACCGTGGGTGGAGAGGCGTCCTGTTTGGATTGCACGTGAGTGGACCAGTTGGACTCGTGGCCGAAGCCGTCTATCGATCTCACGCGGAAGTAGTAGGTCTTGCCGTCGGCAAGATCGGTTAGTTCCAACTGGGTCTCTGCCGTGGGGTATTCGAGATATATGTCACTTGGAGCAAAGTTGCCTGACCTTGCCACCTGGTAGAAGTAGATGACGCTGCCGATGCCCACGTCCCAGGAGGTGTGCCAGT
>JAUVEQ010000052.1 GCA_030594725.1 Methanobacteriota archaeon | reverse complement strand
GAGGTTCCGCTTGGGTGCCATGACGGTCATCTCGAGCCCGGGAAGGAGCCGGGTGTCCCAGCCTCCAAGATTGGAGAAGTAGATGAAGCCCCCGTCGTCGATGTCGGCGGTGATGAGGCCGACCTCGTCCATGTGGGCGATCAGCATCACCTTGGGGCCCTTGCCCTTGACGTGGCCTATCACATTACCCAGCTTGTCGACCTCCACCTTGGCCCCCAGTTCCTTGGCCATCTTTACGATGTACTCTCGTACGGCCCCCTCGAAGCCGGCCGGACCGTTAAGTTCGGATAGCCTCTGGAGCACACCGATATCAACCCTCCTTGCCATTGCGACACCTCTCGGGTGGTATCGGGATTGGCCTTAATTGTGTTGTCGCCGGGTCGAGGTCAGGCACCGGGAGAGACCTGGCTCGCTCCTCCCACCTTGTGGACGACATAAACGTGGTTCGAGAACGCCCTCAGCTCCCGGTCGTGGGAGACGATGACGATCTGATCAGCTTCCAGGTCCCGCAGGACCCCTCCCATCCGGATGAGCTGTTCCCGGGAGAACCCGTCCGTGGGCTCGTCCAGGAGGAGCAGGTTGGCCTGGCCGCGGGCGGCGATCCTCTGCACGAGACCGTTGAGGGCGAGGCGATAGGCGAAGGCGAGGGCCGTGCGTTCACCGCCGGAGAGGGCGTCGACGGAGATATCGTAACCCTGCTGGGTGACCGTGGGCGCGAACTCCTCGTCCACCTCCAGCTCCAGATCGGGGTCCTCCACCAACCGCTCGAACCATTTCTTGGCGGCGGCATCCATCTCGTCGTGCATCATGGAAAGGACCTCCAGCTCGATCTCCTCCAGGGCGGGCCTGATGGAATGGGTCAGCCAACGATGGAGCTCGAGGTGGCTCTCCATATCCATCCGCTGGGCCTCCAGCTTGGCCAGCTCCTCGGACCGTTCGCGGACCCTCGCCTCGGCCATCTTGATCCGCTCTTCCCGGTCCCGGAGCTCGTTCCTCAGTCCCCCGAGGGTCCTGTTGGCCTCATCATGCTCCTCCCTCGTCCTGGCCAGGGCGGTCTCGTCATGGGCACCCCTCGCCTCGGTGAGGTCACGTTCGGCGTTCTCGAGTTCCTCGGACGCTCCTTCCAGGAGGATCCCAGCTTCATGGAGGCGGTCCTCGTGGGCGGTCACCTTGCTCTCCGCATCGACGCTGAGGTCCAGCTGCTTGAGCAGCCCCCTGCGCTCGGCATCCTGCTCCAAGAGCTCCTTGTGGCGGCCCTCGTCCAGTTCCTTCCGGGCGTCCTCCAGCTCCTGCGCCCTCCTTTCGACCTCCAGGCCGGCGATCTGCTCCCTGATGCCATCCTCGCGGGATGCCTCCTCCTTCGCCTGTATTATCCTCTCGCGGAGGATCGCCCGTTGTTTCTCACCTTCGGCCAGGTCCCGTAGTCCATCAACGACCTCCTTCCTCCGGTCGCCCAGCCTGTTGTACCTCGAGGCACTCTCCCTGACCTCCCCTGTGAGCTTGCGGCTCTCCTTCCTGTTCCTCTCCAGGAGGCCTTCCAGGTGCTCGGCTGTAAGGGGCTGACGGCACCTGGGACACTCGGCCTCCCCGTCGAGGGAGGAGACCTCGTCCAGCTCGGCCTTGAGCTGGTCCAGCTTGGTCTGGGCCCTGGTCCTCTCCCGTTCGAACTCGGTCATGTCGGCTTCGATCGTTGACTGCTCGGTCTCGAGCCTCTCCCGGTCCTCGGCCTTCCCAACGATGACCTGGAGGTCCTCTTCGAACCCGTCGATGCTCTCCTTGGCATCGGTGCATCGCTTGAGTTCGGCCCGAAGGCCGGTGAACTTCTGCAAGGCGCTCTGGTGGGTATCTCTGAGCTCGCTGACCTTGGCGGCCGCGACCTCGATCTCCTCAAGGAGGGTCGGCACCTCCTCCAGCTCCTCCACTCGCTTGAGCTGGGCGATCCTCCGTTCCAGCTCCTTCTTCACGGAGTCGAGACGTGCCTTGGCCACCTCGAGACCGCTCGATGCCTTCGCGACGGCCGTCCTGCAGCCCTCGACCTGCCTGGCCATCTCGGTGATCTTCCGTTGCTGGTCCTCGAGGGCCGTCCTTCTCTTCCGCGTCTCCAACTCCTCGACCTCGGCACCCTTCAGGTCCCCCACGGCCTTGTCCCTGCTCTTCCCCTCGTCCTCGAGCTCTCCTCGGGCCCGCTCGAGCTTGGCCTCGGAATCGTCGATGCCCTCGGCCATCTTCCGGTGCTCCCTGGCGCGGGAGTTGACCTCCGAGGCCACCAGCTTCAGGTTGTCCCTCGCCACACGGAACTCCTGTATGCGCAGGGCCCTGCGGATGGTCTCCTTGCGCTGGTCCCTCATCTTGCCCCTGGTATCGAGGATGGTGCGCATGTCCTCCTGGGGCGTGTAGACGCCGAACCTGAAGATGTCGGACTTGGCCTTCGGGTCCGGGTTCTCGTTGAACTGGAGCAACTCAAGGACCCTGGGCTTCATGTCGGCCGAGGTCAGCTCGGAGACGTTGCCGTCATCGTCGATGACGCACCTGTCCACGAGGGCCTTCTTCACCTTGCGCTTGAGGGTCCGGAGGAGCCGCACCGGTCGCCCGGACACCTGGATGTGCAGCTCGACCTCCCCATCCTTGGCACCGTGGCGCAGAAGGTGGGCCGAATCCGTGTCGCCCAATCCGAAAAGCGCGAACTCGATGGCGAGGAGTATGGTGGACTTGCCCGAGCCGATGTCCCCCTCGAAGAGCGTGATGCCGTCGCCGAACTCCACCTGCGCCTCCCGGTAGCTCCTGATGTTGCGCATGCGGAGCCGGACAAGCCTCACCGGCCCTCACCCCCCCTGTGCCGGGTCGGGTCGAGGACCGCCAACGCGTCGCGGAGGATGGTCTCCTTGTGGTCGTCCACCTTCCGAGTGCCCCTTTCCTGCTTGAGCACCCTCAGCAGGTCATCGGCGAGGGCCTTTCCCTCCTCCCCCGTGAGCCACTCTTGCGATGTCTCGAAACCCTCGATCGCCCGCGAGAGGACCCTCTTGGAGACAGCGACGGGATCCTCGGCATCCTTGCCATCGCCCCGCTCCCCGCTCCTTCGGTCCTCCGCACCCCTGAGCCCTGCACGACTGACGTACACGGCGAGGGCGCCCCCGTCCAGGATGGCGTCCCGTGCCGCCGGGATCCCTATCTCGGCCGGCCTTCCCTCTGCAAGGGTGCCGTGGGCTCGTAGCAGGACGACCTTTGCCTCCCAGCCCTCCGCCTCCACCATCTCCATGAGCTCGTCGCGGGCCGCGGCCCCGCTCTTTCCCCCCGCGTCCAGGTCCACCAGGGCCACGGGCGCGGCCTCGATGGGAACGAACTCGGTTTCGCACTCGCCATTCTCCTTCGCCTCGACGATGAGCAGGCCCTTGGGCCGTTGGTCGGCCAGGTCGGTGAAGGTGGCTCCGAAGGTGGGTCCGGGGTAGGCTGCAAGGCCTCCTCCCTCCAGGGCCATCTCCGCGTGATGGTGGACATGGCCAAGGGCCAGGTAGTGGAAGCCCCGGGGGAGCTTCTTTGCGGGGACGGTCTCCACCATCGCCAGCTCCTCCGGGAGCATACCCTCGACGGAGCCATGGTAACCGAAGATCGCCAACGGGGCGTCCACGATGGCCTCCATGAGGCCATCGGTGTCGAGCCTTCCAAGGGCCTCGCGCTCCAGGCCTCCGCGCCTGCCTCCCACGGCGGCTATGATGGCGCCCGTGGGTCCGTCTCGGACGGGGACCGGTGTGACGCCGTCATCTCCCGGTCCCGTGGCGTCGACGAGCTCGAAGAGGCGGGTCGCTGCAAGGACGTCCATTATCCCGCTCTCCGTGGGGGAGCGGTCGTGGGAGCCGTGGAAAACGTATACCCGGGCGCCAGACGTGCGGAGGTGCCAGAGGGCGTCGCTGGCGTCGTGGACGACGTTCATGTCCGGCAGTGGGCTGTCGAACAGGTCACCGGCGATGACCACGAAGTCGACGCCCGCGTCCTCGGCGACGCGCAAGGCCTTGACGAAGGCCTCCAGGTTGAGGCGGCGGAGTACGGGGTCCCGGAATGCGCCCAGGTGCGGATCGGCCAGGTGAGCGAACCTGATGGTCAACGTTAATCAGCTCTTTCGGTTTCGATGGAGGGTCGAATGCGGTCGGGAGGGTAATGGGCTCCCGAACGTTAATCATGTTTAGGCCGGGTCGGTGAAAGTGGAGACCCTCATACCTTTTTGAGGACCTGGGCGAAGATCTTGACATCGGAGGAGGATCGAGAGACCAGCTGGTCGTACTCCTCCACGGCCTTGTCGTCCTTCCCGGAGGCGGTGATCTGCAGCAGTCTACCGCCCTCCCACCTCACGAAGGCCTCCATGAGGCGCCGCTCCAGATTGTCCAGGTCGACCATCGTTCCCCTGGGCAGGCGCATCAGCTTGCCCACCCTGTAATCGATGTGGGGCCTCATGGGGTCGTAGCCGGCGAATGCGTTCTGCAGGTCCTTCCGGAGCTGCTCCGCCAGGTCCCGCAGCTCCTTCTTGGACTTCCCCTTCTCCCTGGCCAGGAGCACCTCCTCGACCGCCACCAGGGACTCCTCCAGGAGTACCACGGCCGTCATGAGGTGGTACATGATCTCGGTGGCCATGCGCGCCCGCTCGGCCGAGTGGGCCCGATGTCTCAGGGCCAGATAGGCCCCGATGAAGGATGCGAAACCGCCCAGCAGTGCGCCTATCAGGGCGGCGTAGAAGAACTCGCTGTCCACCTCAACCATCAGCGTTGGCATTGACCTGAGGGTCTTAATTAGCTATCGGCCCGCCCCTTCACATCATCCGCATGTCCTGCTCCAGCATCTCCCGGATGAACTCGATGGCGGGACCCTTGGGCTGTATCACGCCGTAATGGCCCTCGAGCAGGATGTCCGGGGCGATGGCGATGAGGCGGTTCATCGATCGTCTCCATGCGTCCAGGTCCGAGCCCCATGCCCGGCTGAACGGGCCGTGCACGTCGTTGGCGAAGAGGAGCACCTTGTCCTCCACGTTCATCTGGAGGGTGATGTCCCCCGGGGTGTGGCCCGGTGTGTGGATGGCCATGATGTGGGCAGAGCCGTAGTTCAGGGTCCCTCCGTCGTCCCTGATGGTCCGGGTCACCTCGATATGGGGGGAGGGTACGCCGTAGGCATCGGCAGCGGTCCGGGTCGCGATGCCATCGGAGATGGCGTCGGCGTCCGCCTCGTGGGCCACCACCTCGCAGCCCGTCCTCTCCACTATCGCCGATGCCCCGCCGATGTGGTCGATGTGACTGTGTGTGAGGACGAGGGCGACGATGTCCTCCACCCGGTGGCCGGTCTCCTCGATGTTCTGGAACAGGGGTCCAGGGGCCGTGCTGAGGCCCGCATCGATCAGGACCGAGCTTCCTTTGCCCGCATCGACTAGATACACACAGCAATCACCGGGACCAGACAGTCCGGCTCCACCGACCAGGTAGATTCCCTCGACGACCCCCTCGTAGGGCATGACACCCGTAGTTGGACTTACTAGGTAATAAATATTACTAAGACCCATAAAAGGACTTACCCTATCAACGATGAGAAACCCTGAAATATGGTGTCGCCGTTCCCCCCATGTGGTGCCGGAACAAAGCCCGAATCCGAACCTCGCAGGCTATGACCTGGAGGACCTCACTATTGCCACGATATGCTCGCATTCAGCGCTGCAGATCTTCCATGGCGCCCGGCAAGAGGGGTTCAAGACCATTGGCATCACCAAGGCCGACCGGAGGGAGATGTATGCCTCCTTCCCGTTGGGACGTCCCGATGAGTTCATGGAGGTCGACGATTTCGAGCAGATCCTCGAACCCTCCTTTCAGCAGGAGCTCATCGACCGCAACGTCGTCCTGGTCCCCCACGGTTCCATGGTGGAGTACGTGGGCGCCGAGGCGGTGGCGACCCGCCTGAAGGTGCCCATGTGCGGCAACCCCAAGGTCCTGGCCTGGGAATCAGACCGGACCAAGGAGCGGGAGTGGCTCGAGAAGGCGGACATCAGGATGCCAAGGCTGTTCCGGTCACCCTCGGACATCCGCGAACCCTGCTTCGTCAAGCTCCCTGGCGCCAAGGGCGGCAAGGGCTTCCGCATAGTGGCCAGCGAGGAGGAGTTCCGTCATGTGGTCGAGCAGACCCCGGGCCTCGAGGACGACGACTTCACCGTCCAGGAGTTCATAATCGGCACTCGGTACTACTTCCAGATGTTCTACTCACCCATCCACCCGGACGGCTACAAGGCCGGCGAGGGCAGGGTGGAGCTGCTGAGCATCGACAGGCGCGTGGAGTCCAACATAGACGAGCTGTACCGGTTCGGCTTCTCCAGGCCCGAGCTGGCGAAGGCGGACATCGAGCGCACCTTCGTGGTCACGGGCAACCTGCCCATGGTGCTGCGCGAGTCCATGCTTCCCCGGGTCTTCGAGATGAGCCGGAACATCGTGAACGTCTCCCTGGACCTGTTCTATCCTGGCATCGTGGGGGCCTTCTGCATCGAGACGGTGCTCACCGACGACCTGGAGTTCTTCGTCTTCGAGATCTCCGCCCGCATCGTCGCGGGCTCCAACCTCTATCCATTGGGATCACAGTACACCGAGTTCATGTTCGGCGAACCCATGTCCACGGGTCGCCGCATCTCGAGGGACATCAACGTCGCCCGCAAGAAGGGCGAACTGCACAAGGTGGTTTTCTAGACCAGGTGGTGAATCGGATGGGAACAGACCTTTTGGATATCGGGAAGGCCCTGATCAGCGTATCTGACAAGACGGGGATCGTCGACCTCGGTCGCGCCCTCAAGGAGTACGATGTGGAGATCCTCTCCACGGGTGGCACGGCCAGGGCCCTGGGCGAGGCCGGCATCGAGGTGACCGAGGTGTCCGAGTACACCGGGTTCCCCGAGGTGCTGGACGGCCGCGTGAAGACGCTGCATCCCAAGATCGCTGCGGGCATACTGGCCCGCAGGGACCTGGACTCCCACGTTGCCCAGATGAACGAACTGGGCCTGGGGAACATCGGCCTGGTGGCCATCAACCTGTACCCCTTCGGATCGACCGTCGCAAAGGGGTCGCCCTTCGACCAGTGCGTCGAGCAGATCGACATCGGTGGCCCCACCTTCGTCCGGGCCGCGGCCAAGAACCATGGTTCGGCCAGCGTGCTGTGCGACCCTGCGGACTACCCCGCCTTCATCGACGAGCTGCGGCGCAACGAAGGCGCCATATCCCACGAGACCCGCAGGGACCTGGCCAAGAAGGCCTTCATCCAGACCGCGGCCTACGACGCCGCCATCGCCAACTACCTGGAGCGGAACATCGATGGCACCGATGAGCTCTTCCCTCCCTACATGACCATCCGGCTCCAGAGGAAGCAGTCGCTAAGGTACGGCGAGAACCCCCACCAGAACGCGGCCTTCTACACCGAGTTCGGCGTGGTAGAGTCCTGTCTGGCCAATGCGAAGCAGCACCAGGGCAAGGAGCTGTCCTTCAACAACATCCTCGACTCGGACTCCGCCCTCAAGCTGGTGATGGAGTTTCAGGACCTGGCGGCCGTCGTCATGAAGCACAACAACCCCTGCGGTGTGGGTATCGGCGACACCATGGGCCAGGCCTACAAGCGGGCCCACTCGACGGACCCAAAGTCCGCCTTCGGCGGCGTCATCTCGATGAACCGGCCCTGTGATGCCGAGACGGCGGAGATGATATGCGCCACCTTCAACGAGATCAGCATCGCCCCGGGCTACTCCGAGGAGGCCCTGGAGATCTTCAAGGGAAAGAAGAACCTGCGGGTGCTGGAGATCGAGGAACCCACGGGCGAGCATGACCAGCTCTACACCATGAAGCAGGTGGTGGGCGGGATGCTGATCCAGGAACGCAACCTCAAGGTCTTCGGTCCCGACCTCCGGACCGTGTCGAAAGTGGAGCCCACCGAGGAGCAGCTGGCCGGCCTCAAGTTCGCCATGAAGGTGTGCAAGCACGTCAAGTCCAACTGCATATGCTACGCCAACTCGGTGGAGACCATCGGCATCGGCGCTGGCCAGATGTCCCGGGTCGACTCGGCGATGATCGGCGTGATGAAGGCCCGGGAGGCGGGCAAGCCCATAGAGGGCAGCTGCATGGCATCGGACGCCTTCTTCCCCTTCCGCGACGGCATCGACGCAGCGGCGGAGGCCAAGGTGGCCGCCGTCATCGAACCGGGAGGGTCCATCCGTGACGAGGAGGTCATCGGCGCCGCGAACGAGTTCGGCATGGCCCTGGTGTTCTCCGGCATCCGGCACTTCAACCACTGAGGACACTTGCGGACCCTCATCGGCAAAGCCTTTATAGACACCCAGCCGGTTCCAAACCCGATGAGCCCGGGGTATGACCGTCGGACGACCATTCCAATGGTGGCACTGCTGGTGCTGCTCATGATGGTCTCGACGATGCCCCTTCCCGGGTCCGCCGAGAACGGCGGTCCAGAGCTCATCTGGGGAGCCGACCTGCGACTCAGCGAGTCCACCGAGATCAGTGACGACCCGACAGTGGCCATATCCCCCGAGGGGGGGATGGTGGTGGCCTGGAGGGAGCGGCTGCTCGGTCGGTACAGCGTGTTCTTCGCGGTGCTGGACGAGAACGGGGCCATCGTGGGCGAGCGACAGCAGCTGGGCGAGGACCTGGCAGCTTCCATGGACCCAACGGTCGCCGTGGACAGCAGTGGCGACCTCCACTTCGTCTGGACGGCCTTGGAGGACCAGGAGCTGTGGTACGCGAAGGCCTCTCCCGACGGCACCATCGAGCTCGGGCCCATGAAGCTGACCGACGCGGAGGGCGACTCCGCAGAGGTCTCGTTGTGGCTGGACAACCGGGACCACCTGCACCTGGTCTGGTTCGACGCCAGGGACAGCACCACCTGGCTCTACTACATGCAACTTGACCAAGAGGGCGTCAAGGTCGTGGACGACCTGGCCCTGGTGCAGTCCCTCACGGAGGAGGAGAGCGCGATCGCCATGGACTCCCGTGGCGACCTTCACATAGCCTGGAACGCCATCTCCCCTCCGGGCCAGATCCAGTGGAACACCGAGGTCCACTACACCAAGATTTCCAACACGGGCGAGGTGCTTGTCCGTGACCGGCTCGTTGCCACCTCCCAGGGGAACATCGGCTACCCCGACCTGGCCCTGGACCTCTCGGACAACGTCCACCTGGTGTGGCCCGAGGGCGTGGGCCCCAGGGAGCGGGTGACGTATGCCCAGCTCGACAGCAGCGGCAGGACCATCACCGACCCCATCGAGGTGGACAGCCTAGATGGCGAACCCGCACGCGATGTGACCCTGGCGGTGGACGGCAACGACCGCCTCCACGTGGTCTGGTCCCAGGGCGAGCTCCGGAGGAACGACCTGGTCTACGTGACGTTGGCACCCGGGGGCGAGAGGATGGGCGACCCCTACCAGCTCACCAGCTCCATCGCCGACTCCAAGGAGCCCGTCATAGGGCTGTCCCAGCGAGGCGAACCTCGAGTGGTGTGGTCCGACAAGCGTTCCGGGAACGCGGAGGTCTACCTCAAGGTGGCCAACCTGCCCATCGAGGGCGTGGACCTGGCCGTGTATTCCAAGGACATAGCCTTCGACCCACCCACCGTCACGGCCGACGAGCGGGTCGAGATACAGGTACTTGTCCACAATCACGGTGACATGGCATCCCCCAGGTTCAAGATGTTGGTGCAGTTCGACTTCGGGCTCGCGGGCGATGTGGACATGCCCGCCATCGGACCTGGCGAGACCTTTCTCTACACGGGTCACGTGACCATGGAGGAGGGGGAGCACTTCATCGCGGTGACCGTGGACCCCAACAATGCGATCGCGGAGACGGTGGAGCACAACAACGAGGCCATGAGGACCGTGAGGGCGTACCCGCCCGGCACACTGCAGGCGGATGCGGGGCCCGACATCGGGTCCGTCGTGGACTCGACCACGTACCTGGATGCCACTGGCACCGTGTACATGGGCGCAGGGGTCCTGTCGTACGAGTGGGACTTCGATGATGGTTCTCCCGCGGGGCATGGGCTGTACATCGAACACATCTTCCTGGTGGCCGGGGAGTTCCAGGTGAGCCTCCGGGTCTCGGATGGCACGATCGAGGACACGGATACCTGCCTGGTTACCGTCCGGGAGCGGGACGACCCGCCCCGCGCGATCATCGACCCCGCGGGCAACATCAAGGCCGATCGACTCAGCCCTGTCATCCTGTCCGCCGAGGGTTCCACGGACGACAACGGGATCGAGAACGTGACATGGGACCTGGGCGACGGGAGCACCGCCAACACCATGGTGGTGTCACATGGGTACACCGAGCCCGGCCTTTACATGGTGACGCTGACCGTCACCGACGCCCGGGGGCAGTTCGACATCAACAGGACCACCGTCGAGGTGGTCAACCTGGCCCCGGAGATCGTGGAAATCGATGTCCCCAAGAAGGCCGGGGTCGGGGATAATGTGACCTTCTCCGTGACCGCCAGCGACCCCGATGGCCAGGTGGCGGAGATAGGATGGGACTTCGACGCCACCAACGGCATCACCTTCGAGGCGAGGGGAAGAATGGTCACCTTCGAGTTTCAGGAGGCCGGGACCTACAACATCACCTGCATCGTCCGCGACGACGACGGGGGACAGCGGGTGGTCCACTTCGATGTGGATGTGGAGGACGGCCAGGGTCTGGTGCCCGGTTTCCAGCTGTCATTGGTCTTCCTGGCCCTCCTCGGGGCCATCCTCATCTCAAGGACCCTGGCCAGGCCTTCCGACGTTAAGGATTTATACCAATCTGGATATAAAAGGGATCGATCGATATCAAGAGAGGAGCGTGAGTTGTAGGTGTTCGCATGAAGGGAACCGGAGCAAGGTGCATCGCCGCGACGTTCGCCATCATCATGATAGTCGCACCCCTGGCGACGGTGCTCCCGGGCGTCCTTGCCGATGAGACCATACCTCCGTCGGTCCCCGTGGTGGACCGGAACCAGGTCCAGGACGCCATGTTGCGGGGACTGGACTGGTACGCCAAGTACCAGAACGTCGACGGTGGATGGAGGAACTCGGTCGGCATCACCGGTTTCGTCGTCCTCTGCTTCGCCAACGCGGGTTACGACCACACCAACAGGACGGTGCAGAACGCGCTGGGCTTCATGCGGAACTTCTACCACCCCGCGGAGGGGTCCATGGCCGACGCCTTCCAGAACTACGAGACAGCCATATCCCTCATGGCAATGAGCGCAGT
>JAUVEQ010000374.1 GCA_030594725.1 Methanobacteriota archaeon | reverse complement strand
CCCGCGGGGGCCGGGCGTTGGTCCTGGGTGCCGGCGCGGCCGGCATCATCGCGGGGGCGGTGGGGGCCGCCGGGGGGGTCGGGGCAGCTGGGGCGGCAGGGGCGGCAGGGACGGCACGGGCGGCAGGGGCAGCACGGGCAGCGGGCACTGCGGATGCGGGCCTAGGTGGGGTCTCCGCCCTGGGTTCTTCCTCCGACGTTGTCTCTGCGATCACCACGATATCGTCCTCGGTGCCTGGGATCAGTGGATATGGCTTTCCATGGTCGACCAGCTCCGCTGGAGGTTCCCTCGGGTATGGCCTGAGATCGCCCTTCGCGTAGGCCTCCTTGGCCTCCCGCCCTCCGGGTGCGAGGGGTTTCGTGCCGAGGGAGCCCAGGTACCACAGGTCGGCCTCGTCCATGACTGCCGATGGTAGGCGGAACGCGTGACCCGTGGTGGTTATGGCCTGGCCGGTGGGTAGACGACCGCTACCTGAGATGTGCACGCGGAGAAGCGGTACCGTCCTTCGCCTTGGTGCCAATCCCGTCGGCTCGAAGAACTCTGCCTCCACGGCCCTCTCGTAGAGCTTGAGGCCCTGCCCCCTAAGACCCAGGAGGAAGTAGCGGATGCCGAAGAAGCCGATGGCACATCCTGCACCCAGCGTGATCATCGTGGTGAGGACGACACCTCCTCCCGCCTCCGGATCGTCAAGCAGGCCCATGATGGCCAGATAGATGGCCAGACCGGCCACTACCATCAGTATCAGGCCAAGAAGGCCCCTCCGTGTCCGCCACCCCGCCAGCTCGACGGCGGAGGGGGCGTGCACCAGCGCACCTGTCTCCACGATATCGGATAGGACCAGGAGGTATTTGTCACTTAGCACACGTGTTCCACTGGCTGCGAAACATGGGGGGGCCTTCCCGGGCGCAATCCTCTTTAAGGGGACGCGTCATTCCGAGGTCCGTGGCAAGAGACACGGATGTACAGGCCTGGGAGCCCAAGGGTCGCTACCGGCTCACCCGCGTCGGGGTCACCAACCTGGTCAAACCCATCAAGGTCCGGAGACCGTCAGGCGAGGTGGTCCTGCAGCCCGTGATCGATGTGTTCGTCGACCTCCCGCCAGACTTGAAGGGTTCCCACCTGTCACGGAACGTTGAGGTGCTGGGCGAGGGGGTGGACCTCAGTGTCCGGGACCCGGTCACCAGCCTGGAGGACCTCTGCCAGCGGTTGGCCAGGCAACTGCTTGTCCGTCACGAATATGCCACATGGTCCCAGGCCCAGGCCCGTGCCGACTACTTCCTCGAGCGGAAGGTCGGGAACGGCAGGACCAGCCTGGAGCGCTATCGCCTGATCGCCCGTGCCCAGGCCCATCGGGAGGATCCCGTCCGGGTCCGCAAGCTCATCGGCGTGGAGGTGGTGGGCATCTCCGCCTGCCCCTGCGCCATGGAGGGCGTCCGGGAGATCATCTCGGTGGAGAATCCGGACCTCTCGGAACTGGTGGACCAGATCCCCATGATGAGCCACAACCAGAGGAACGTGGCCACCCTCATGCTGGAGGTCCCCGAGGCCGTCGAGCTGGAGGCCAACGACCTCATTGACCTGGTGGAGGGACAGCTCTCGGCGCCCTCCAAGGAGCTGCTCAAGCGGGAGGACGAGGCCCGCCTGGTCATACAGGCCCACTCCAATCCCAAGTTCGTGGAGGACATCGTCCGGGACATCCTCGATGCCGTGGTGCACCAGTATCCCGACCTGCCCGACGACACGTCGGTGATCGTCCGGTCGGAGAGCAAAGAATCCATCCACAAGCACAACGCCTTCGCCGAGAGGGTCACGACGCTGGGCGAGCTGCGTTCCTAGGAGGGATGGACGATGACCGAGGAGGGGCGCCGGTACGACCTGGTCGAGGTCACGGCCGATGTGGCCATCCGCGCCCGGGGCTCATCCCTGGCCAAGCTCTACGCCAATGCGGCCTGGGGCATGTACGACCTCATCTGCGACACCGCTACGGTCGAGGCCGTCCACAGCTGGGAGGTAGAGGCGGCCTCCGATGACCTGGGGGGGATGATGGTGGACTTCCTCACGGACCTTCTGGTCCTCTGGGAGACCGAGGGCGTCCTGGCCTCGGAGGTGGAGGTGGACATCCCCGAGGGGGGACCGCCCTGGCATCTCGTGGCCCACGTCAGGGGCGAGATCTTCGAGGCGGGACGCCACGAGCTGCTCCACGACATCAAGGCCGTCACGTATCACACCCTGGAGGTCCGGCCCGACGAGGGTTGGGCCCAGGTGCTGTTCGACATATGATGGCCGGCACAAGCCTTATCTGGGTCGGGGGTTCTAAGCGGAGGGAGGTGGCCAGGAGATGGATTGGAAGCAGGTCCTCGAGAGGGAGAGCGACGTGGTCTGGGTCATTCCCAAGTCCACGCGAGAGGGCATGCTGACCCGAGGGCGCATCTATGCAAGCGAGGAGATGATGGGTCCCATCATCCGCGACAACGTCCTCGACCAGGTCGCCAACGTCGCAACCCTGCCAGGCATCGTGGGCGACAGCCTGGCCATGCCCGACATCCACTTCGGCTACGGCTTCCCGATCGGTGGGGTCGCCGCCACGGACATGGAGGGCGGCGTGGTCTCCCCCGGGGGAGTGGGCTACGACATCAACTGCGGAGTGCGCCTGCTCCGGACCGACCTGGACGCCTCCGACGTGAAGGGCAAGGTCCGCGACCTTGTCGACACGATGTTCACCAACGTGCCCTCCGGACTGGGCTCCAAAGGCAAGCTGCGCCTCTCCGACCGGGAGCTGGACGAGGTGATGTCCGAGGGTGTGGAATGGGCCGTCCGAGAGGGTTATGGCTGGGAGAAGGACCTGGACCACACCGAGGAGGGTGGCTCCATGCCCGGAGCCCTCACGGAGCACATCTCCGACAGGGCCCGAAAGCGGGGCAAGCCCCAGCTGGGGACCCTGGGAGCCGGCAACCACTTCCTGGAGATCCAGCGGGTGGACCGCATCTACGAACCGGAGACCGCCAAGGCCTTCGGCATCGAGAGGGAGGGGCAGGTCACCGTGATGATACACACCGGTTCCCGCGGCTTCGGCCACCAGGTGTGCTCCGACCACCT
>JAUVEQ010000377.1 GCA_030594725.1 Methanobacteriota archaeon | reverse complement strand
AATCCACCCCCTCGATCGTCCTGGTGGTGTAATCGCCGTAGGA
The DNA here is from genome assembly GCA_030594725.1 of Methanobacteriota archaeon. Lineage (GTDB taxonomy): Archaea > Thermoplasmatota > DTKX01 > DTKX01. The sequence continues at coordinate 3,025 of JAUVEQ010000377.1, read as the reverse complement.
CCACCAATCGTCGAAGACCCCATCTTCCGAGGACGCCTCGGCCGCGAAGGTATCGCCATCGTCGAACCCGGGGAAGTAGTCCTCGATCCAGATGAAGTAGGTGCCCTCGTCCAGGTCGTAGGGACCTATGAGCACCGAGCCTCCGCCGAAGACCACCTCCTCGTGGACGGCGACCCGCGATGTCAAGCCAGGGACCGACAGGACCACGAGCAGCGCGCCCGCGAGGACCAGGGCGATGGCCGACCAGACCCACACCTTGCGTCTACCACGGGACAACCCGACCACCTCGACCCCTCCGTTACATCATTGCGGGCCTCTGCCCGCACAACCCCTGTCCTGGCGCAGGGGACCTCGCGTGAGGTCCCCGAGCATCACATCAATTGTCCCGTACGCCACAACTGCCATTCATTTTAGCGTAAGGACCAAGTACAGCGAATCCGAACGCGACAAGTGATATCACGACAGTACGGACGGTACATTCCACTTCATGACCAGCCCCTCAACGAATGGTTCGGACCTCGAACCGCTTTCCCCGCGCCTCAAGTACAATTGGAATTCGGGTAAATATCATGGGATCGTTGCCCGATTTCCAGCTGGTTCCCCCATTTCATTACATCGAGCGGAGCGTTTCGAGGGGGTCGCCCATCAGGAGCTCTGTGGCCCGGACGGTGGGATATGCGCTCTCCACGCTCGACTGCAAGTAGACGATGACCCCCCTCGAGGAGAACTCTTCCGCCGAGGAGACGAGGGGCCTCTCCTCCCTTTCGATGTTGTCCTCGGCCAGGTCGTAGACGACCTGGACCGCCAGGTTGTCCTCGGGTAGGTAGACGTCCAGCTCCCTGCCCCTCTCGTCCTTCCAATAGAACAGCTCCCTGGTGGCCCTCCGGAGGTGCTGGACCACGCAGGATTCCAGGAGGTGACCCCTGTCCCTCCTCCTGAGAAGCAGGCCGTTGTCTATGGGGTACACCTTCTTCGGGTTCAGCGTCCTCACCTTGTGGGAGTGGCTGAACTTCTCCAACGCGATCACCGCGTAGGCGTCTTCGAGGTAGCTCAGGTACCTTCTCAGGGTGGGGTGGCTGATCTTCAGGAACCCCTTCACGGACTTTGAGGAGAGATAGATGCCTGGGTTCGACATGATGAAGCGGACCAGGTCCCTGAAACGGACCGGGTCGGCGATCCTGTGCCGCAGGAGAACGTCCCTCTCGATTATGTCCCGCCTGTAGTCGCCCATTATGGAGGGGTCGTCGTGAACGGTCGGGTAGGGGAACCCCCCGTTGGTGAGGTACTCCTCCATCAACCTCACCAGCTGGTCGCTGGGCAAGCCCTCGGCACCTCTCGCCGCGAGGAACTCCTGGAACGAGAAGGGGAACACCTCGTGCTCCCTCTTCCTGCCAGCTAGGGCTGTGGAGATGTCACTGCCCAGGAGGCTCGAGTTGGAACCAGTGACGTAGACCTTCATCCCCCGGTCGTGCATCCTGCGCACCCACCTCTCCCAGCCGGGCATGTTCTGGGGCTCGTCCACAAGCAGGACCGTGTGGTCCAGCTCCAGGAGGCTGGATAGGTCGGCCAGGTCGCTGCTCCGCGGGGTGAAGCGCTCGTCCTCGAAGTTGATGTAGTAGACCCTGCGCCCGGATCCCCTGAGGGCCCGCCCGGTGCAGAAGAGCAGTGTGCTCTTCCCGGAGCGCCTCACACCCATCGCTACCTCCACTACATCGTACCTGGCCCTGTCGATCATCGCCGAGGCCATCTCCCGCTCTACCAGGTCCGGCCGGTCCTGTTCCAGGAACAACCCGCCGTCCCTGACGATCTCCCTGAGGACGTCGATCTTCGTCACGGCATCGATCATGGGCTACAAAGTATATTAAATCTTGCAGAACTTGAAAATACTCTTTCAAGTTGTGCGCAGAACTTGAAAATCGAATTTCAGTTTTCACGAGGGCATATCGAGCGAAAGAGGCACCCTTCGCTAGGCCCCAGCGGGTCCGTTCGCACCCCTCCCGATCAGGTCCCGTGGGCCACAACCTCCATTGTCGTGTACGTCACTAGACTACGTGGCCTATGATTATTCCCATCATCCTTGATGGTTATCACGGACCCTTCTTGAACAAACCCCTCCATCGAATTATCCGATGGATGACGAGCGACCGAAGTCCGACACCCTCTAGCTCGACCTGATCGAGTACCTCCTCAAGAAGAGGTGCGTGTCCCCACCGACGGCCAAGAGGGAGGAGGCTATCATCAGGGACCATCGGGGAAGGGAAGCCAAGAAGGTAATCAAGAGGTCGTTGAAACGTCTGATGAACCTTGGTATCGTAGGCCAGACGAAGAAAGGAAAGGAAGGTAAGATCCACTACTATGTCGATCCTGGTGAAGCCAAAAGGATTTTGATGGACCCGGACGAGTATTACAGTGTCAAATATGATTGACACTCAACGATAGTCATTTGACAAACTTGATATACAAGGACATCCATCGATCGGTCGATAACATGTCAGAAAGACCCTTCGAGGGACTCTTCGGGGACACCCCCGAGACGCGACTGCTGGAGCATTTCCTGTCCATGCCCAGGGCAACCTTCTCAGTGAAGGAGCTGTTGGAACATGTGGACATCTCCAGGCCTACCCTGATGGACAAGCTGGTCAGGTTCGTGGAGCTCGAGGTCATCGACGAGGTCCGGACCCTCCGGCCGATGGTGTTCCAGCTCAATGGGGACTCCGACCTGGTCCGGGCAGTGAACATCCTCAACTACGCCCTCATCGACCAGATCGTTCCCGACCATGGTTACTTCGAGATGGGGGTCAGGAAAGCCCTTCCCGAGGAGCAGTCCATCGAGCTGGAGCACCTCCCCGGACGGGATGGTAAGGAACGTCCAACGGTCCGTATCGTCCTCGATCAAGGCACAGCCCGGATGCTCACCGAGACCCTCGAGGATGCCGTGAGAAAGGGCTCACCCGAGACGGATTGAGCCATTACCTTGACCTAGGCTCGAAGTCCCGAAACGACATTGCCTTCTTCACGGTGAGTC
>JAUVEQ010000369.1 GCA_030594725.1 Methanobacteriota archaeon | reverse complement strand
GACTCATAGGGAGCCGCGATATCTGCGGCATCGCCTGTTCGCCACCGAGCTCCTGGGAAATCCGAAGGTCGCGGGTTCAAACCCCGCCCCCGGCACCATCCAACGCTTCTTCCAGACCGATCGTACATCACTCGGTCGATCGCTTCCGCCGCACGGAAAGTACGAGCACCACAACGCATGCCAGCACCAGTAATGTTGCGGCAAGCAAGGTAGCGGAAGACAGCCCTCCGGCATCATCGGTGGCCTGCTCCTTCCTCCATCTGGTACTGTCGGTCGGGTAATGGTCCAGTTCCAAGCCCGTCTCGGAGTCCTCCCGGGTCATGCCTGGGTTCCATTCGTCGGGATGGCCATCGCCATCGCTGTCGACAGAGGCTGCAATGTCCAGCGGGAACCTGTCAGTGTTGTCGCCCACCGAGTCCCCGTCGAAGTCCATCCACTCCGACCCATCTTCAGGGAAGTAGTCCCAGTTGTCCCCGTATCCATCCCCGTCGGAATCCTTCCACTCATCGGCGTCGTCGGGGAACTCGTCACCGTTGTCCCCGTGTCCGTCCCCGTCGGAATCCTTCCACTCATCGGCGTCCTCCGGGAACTGGTCCAGCGTGAGTCCTGGTACTGTGGTCGAATCGGTCTCGGTCATCCCCGGGTTCCACTTGTCGGGGTGACCGTCCTCGTCGCCGTCCATGGTGGCGGCAGGGTCGTCGGGGAACGCGTCGGCGTTGTTGCCCACACCATCGGCGTCGCTGTCCATCCACTCCAACACATCGTCGGGGAACGCGTCGGCGTTGTCACCGTGACCGTCGCCATCTGTGTCCGCCCACTCTGTGGGATCATCGGGGAACAGGTCCAGCGACAGCCTGGGAGTGGATGTCGAGTTCGCCTCGGACCTCCCAACGTTCCATTCGTCTGGATGACCGTCACTGTCGGAGTCGATGGATGCTGCTGGGTCTGCCGGGAAGTCATCCAGTGTCAGGTCCGATGTTGAATCCTTTCCAGACATCCCGGGGTTCCACCCGTCTGGATGACCATCGCCGTCGGTATCGAGGGAGGCCGCCGGGTCATCAGGGAAGATGTCCAACCACAACCTGGGCTCGGATGTGGAGTTCTCCCCGGACATACCGGTGTTCCACCCGTCGGGGAGACCGTCCCCATCCGCATCGATGGATGCCGCCGGGTCGTTGGGGAAGGCATCGTCCAGGTCCGGCACCCCGTCCTCGTCCACGTCAACCAACCTCAGGAGGTCTATGATCCTCATGGCCATGTTGTCCTGGGGTCGGACGTCGATGCCATCTATCAGGTCCACTGTGACGTAGATCTTGTGGAGGGGGACCTGCTCATCTGTTATGTTCCATAGGCACGCGTACCTGATCACTCCCCCTGGAGGGACTGTACTCCGCGCCTTCATGAACAGAGTTCCCGTCACCAGGTCGTCCCTATAGACGCTCACGTTCACGTCGAGAGCCTCGCTCCACCTGTTGTGCACCGAGACGTTGATCCTCACCGACCTGTCGTCGGGACGCCCCTTCAGCGAGAATTCGATGTCCTCCGGCTCGAGACCCACATCCATGAGGGGGATCTGGTCACAGATGCTGCCCAGGTCAGGGGGATAGTCCATCCAGTCGAACTTGAGCGGGACGTTGGTCCCCTCCTCGAGCATAGACCTCCATTCCTCGTCGGTAAGCCTATAGGACATGTCCCTCTTGAACTCGTAGTAGGAGAATATGGGGCCTACCGTCAGCACAAGCTGGCCATCGGTATCCTTCGTCACCACGAAGATGAAGTCGAAGGACCCCACGGCCTCCTCGAGGCACTTGCCGGCGACCCCGTCGGCGGGATCGATGTTGGGGTCGGTGTGGACGTCAGCGACCAATCTCGAGTCGCCGGCATCCTCGTCGAGGTCCTTCATGACCTCTTCCAGGGTCCTGCCTATGTATTTGATGTAGTTGTAGTCATCATTGGTGATCTCCTCGCCGCTGAGCTCCTTTATGGATATGTTGAACAGCTGGTCCAAGACATCCTTGAAGCTCGACAGGTCCTCCTCCCATCGCTGGTCCAGGATCCCAAGGGTCCTGAAGCCCTCGATGGAGGCGTCGGTCAGGTCAGAGAGCCTGGAATAGAAGGTAGGTATGGGTTCGACGTACCCGTGGGGGAGACTGGCTCCGAAGGTGCTCGTGTAGGACTGCTTGCCGTAGAGAATGGTGTCGTGCCTCAGCTCGGTCCAAAAGCCCAGCTGCGTGTTGAGCTTCTCAGCCAGATAGGCCCGGTTGCCCATGAACGTTGGGTACTGGTCCTTTGTGAAGTCCTCGTTGAGGGAGTCCAATGTATGGAGGAGTCCCCAATAGAGGTTCTGTCCCGAGACCTCCTGTCCCATGGTTGCGAACTCCGTCTTGAGCTTGCCGAACTGCTGAGGGTAGTTCTCGTAATCGGTGTCGCCGTCCCGGATCAGGTAATCCTCCGCTATCTCCGAGCCCATGACCGCCATGACCTCCATGCCTCGGGGGAATCCCCTGATGAGCTCCCCCTCGACGATCGAGAGGGTGAAGGGCGTGCCGTTCCCCTTGAAGGCGCCGACGTTCGGGTACACCAGCTCCTGAAACATGTAGGAGTCGGGTATGAACCTCTGGCCCATCATCCGGAGGCCCATCGTCGCGTTCTCGAAGTCCTCCACGTTCACATATACGAGGTTGGAACATATCCTGGGCCTCCGCAGCTCCAGGAGGGCATCGATGTAGATGTTCAGGCGGTCGGTGTCCAGCAGGTCCGAGCAGTTGGTGCTGAGGTCCCCGAAGACCTGGTCGGTGACTAGCGCGTAGTCTGTCAGGCTCAGGTCGTCGGACTGCCCGATGAAGAAGGAGGTCACCTGATAGATGCTGTTCCACATGGTGGCGGCGGAGGTCCCGTTGTGCGTCGCCCCCCTCATCGAGTCGGCCAGTAGGATGCCCTGGACGGTCTCTTCGCCGCATTTTGCCCGGAACGTCATCCGTCCGTACCACATCATCGTCCGGAAGTACCTCTCTAGGGACTCGGATCGGGTGTAGTGTCCCCGGGGCTTGTACTGGGAGTAGTCCTCATAGTAGGTCAGGATGTAGTGGACGTCGTCCTTGCTGAAGATCGGGCTGGGGACGAACCCATGATGGGCATCTATGAGCGAGA
>JAUVEQ010000057.1 GCA_030594725.1 Methanobacteriota archaeon | reverse complement strand
ACATCTACACGGGTTACAGCGTCGACCGGAGGATCCAAGAGGAGCAGGCGATCGTGGCCGCCACCCAGGACTACAACCCGCTCAAGCGGACCCTGGTCAGACGGATGTACAAGAACCTGATGAAGTGATGGTCCAGGTTCGTCCATCAAGCTTCGTTTTGCCCCGCCCGATGTTCCTAGAGGTACTTGTCACAATTGGGGCAATAAGGCTGCCCGAAGGCGGGCACCAAGTCCACAGGCCCATCCCAATCCCACCCAGTCATCGGGTAAATTGGTTAAACGAGCTATCCCATCACTCCTTCACAGTGTTGAGGACCATGCCGTCAAAGGAAATCAAGGACATGAAGTACGCCTCTCTCGAGGTACCCTGGGGAGAGAACGAGGAGGTACAAAGGACGGTGAGGATGAGGTGGTTCGCGACCATCGTGTACTTCGTCCTCGTCCTTGCCTTCGCCTTCCTGCCATTCCTGTTCCCGGATCTGGACGAGGGGGTGTTCGGGACATTCTACATGATCGTGGTCATCGGTGGCGCCATCCTCCTCATGGTCATCCTCACGCGTCCCATGATGAGACCGCCAGGAGAGGATGTGAAGGTCAAGGATGGGCTAGCATCCGAGGCCGGTGTGGCCCGCAAGCTGCGTCCTGGGGAGACGTACTACCTCAGGATGAGGTTCAACATGATCCTTTACATCATGATCCCCATGATAATCTTCATGGCCGTCCTGATGCTGTTCATCCCGGAGCGGACCGCAGTACTGATCATCGGTGTGTTCACCGTCGTCATGGTGGTCATCTCCCTGATATTCATCAACTTCGAGGTCAAGGCCGACCTGGAGACGCTGTCGTTCAAGTTCGGCTACTTCGGGACAGAGCTGCCGTTGGACACGATCACCCTCATCAGGGTCACCAAGGTGAACGCCTTGAAGGACTTCATGGGTTGGGGAGTGCGGATGGGTCCCGATGGTACCAAGGGCTACATCCTCCAGGGCGATGTGGGCTTCCACGTGGAGACCGACAAGGGCAAGAGGTACGTGGTGACGATCCCCGACCCTGAAAATCTGGTCGAGTACGTCAAGGCCGCAATAGTCGAACGGGTGTCCCGCCGACCATCACCTTGACAGGGCGTCCCGGAGATATGACGTCAGGCCCTGACCGTCCTGGTAAAGGTCCATCAACTGGTCCGACAGGTCATCGGCCAGGATCGCCTCGGAGGCGATCTTCGCGGTGTAGTACCAGGCCTTGTTGGCCACGTAGGGCTGGACCTCGAAGACCTCCTTGAACTCGGGAGGGATGCGCTTGAGGCGGTCGCCCTGGACCTCGCCGAAGGTGTCCTTGAAGGCCGGGTCCTCCATCACCTTCGCGAAGCCATCCGGGTCCCGGGCGATATGGGTCCTGACCCTATGGATGCCGTCCTTGTCGGGCATGTAGACCCCACCTCCCACCATGACGCCCTCGTTGGAGAGCTGGAAGTAGAAGCCGGGGAACCTGTGGTCCTTCCTCCCGCCCCTAGAGACGTAGGCGCCGACGTGGGTCTTGTAGGGGCTCTTGTCCTTGGTGAACCGGATATCCCTGTTGATGCGAAAGATCGCGTCCCTTGGCTCGATATCGAGCTTGGGCTCGTGCTCGCGGATACGCATTATCATGTCGGCGACCAGCTCCTTGAAGGGTTCCCTGACCGCCTGCTCGTAGACCTTCCTGTGCTCGTCGAAGTAGGCCTTGCTGTTGTCAAGTTCCAGGCCCTCGAAGAACTGGAAGAACCGCACGTCGAAGTATGCCATCGGACCTCCTCCTCTTCGCGTCGCTTCAAACGAGGGGCTCATAGATACAACTTACTCCGTATCCTGACCGTCGGGGGAGGCCTCTTCCTCTCGAGCCGCGTCGGCCTGCTCCTTCGCCTCGGTCCACCTTCGATAGACCTCCATGGCCAGCTTGTTCTCGAAGAAGTTGAAGTAGATGAACGAGAAGGCGATCATCAGAAGGACCATCATGAACGTGAACTCCACGAAATTCATGATTATCTCCTCGGGGGAGTGGTTCTCCAAGGCTATCCTGATGAAGATGAGCAGTGTCCCCGCCGTTACCATCAGGCCCACCATCCGCTGACGCATCGCTTCGTACAGGAAGAAGTCCTTGTGGGCCCCCTTGATCCTCGACCCGAGGCGCTTATGGATGAACCAGGGGATGACCAGGAGGGGAACGGTCACGATGGCGACCGATATGAACCTGAAGAGGCGGTCGATCTCTAGATCGTCACTGAGCCAAGGGTTGAGACTTATGTATATGGCAACCACGAAGCTGAACAGTATCTGCCAGACCACGGCGGTCCTGAACCTCTTCCAGGGGAAGGTCTTCTCGACGGAGGGTTCGTCCAGCAGGATGGTCTCGGTGTCGAGGGCGCTGTGGATGTTGAACACCCACATCATGATCTTGTCCTCCAGACCCTCCCGGGCCGTGACGTCCTGGATCTTCACCAGGAACTTGGGTATTATGCCGACCTCCATCATGTAGAGGGTCCCCATGAGGCCGAACCCACCGACCATGACGACCACGACGGCGGCGATCGTTCCCAGGAATATGCGGAAGAAGTAGAGCACCAGGCTGAGAGCCAGGTCCAAACCCTCGAGGTCGTTATCCGACCCCTCTTCTGGGTCTTCGATCCCGGTATCGATCATTCCCAAGGCATCCACGGCCACCATGAACGTGAAGAACAGAGCCAGGATCAGGCAGACCTGGAGAATGGTCTTCATCACCTCATTGATGCGAACTATGCCCTCCTTCCGGAAATGGTAGGTGTAGTAGATGCCCATCACGAAGGATGACAGGGCGAAGGCGACGAGAAGGTCGGTGGCCAGGCCGAGTATGAAGACCCAGAATGAGATCTCGGCAATACTGACAAGTACGAGGCTATTGGCCACAACGATGATGGCGAAGATGACGAAGAGGTATCCGAAGGCCTGGATGGCCCTGCCCTCCTTACCCTCCCATATCCCCATCCTGTTGAACCTGCCCTCCTTGACCATGGATACCAGGGTCCTCCCGTTCACTGGAACGGTATCTGCCACATATCATATCTTCGGAGGGGTCACCTCGTTACGGACCACAGTGGACCATATCATCCGAGGTGAGAACACGCCAGTGCACCTCCGCGAAGCCCTTTTATAGGACGTAAACCGTAGCGTCACCCGAACAGGACCTGGCTGGTTCAGGGGATGATAGATATGTCCTCTTCGCGGATTGGAATCCTTCTTAAAGTAATAGTTATGATGACCCTCTTGGCGGTCTTGGCACTTCTAGCCACCTCATCGGCCGCCACGGATGTGTCAGGCGACATCACGATCCCGACCACCTGGGACGGCAGCGGCTCTCCGTACATCATCACGGGCAGCGTGGTCGTCCAGGACGGGGCCATGTTGACCATCGAGGCCGGTGTGGAGGTCAAGCTCGATACCGGCAACTTCCTCGAATGCCAAGGGACGGGGAGGATCGTGGTCCGCGGGACGCAGGCCAACAACACCATGTTCTCCTCCAACTCGGCAACCCCGGTCATAGGTGATTGGCCCCATATCTCCACTGGGGTCGGGGGTTCCTTCAACAACGCCACCATATCCCATGGGACGATCGGCCTGTATGCGGAGACGGGTTCGAAGGTCATCGACTGCACGATCAAGGCCTGTTCCACTGGGATCTTCGTTCGTGGCACTGGCGCCTACATCCAGGGAGCGACCCTGTGGGCGACCAACGTCGGTGTGGCCGCAGTGGACGCCGCCAACGCCCTGGTTGTGGACTCATCAGTGGACAATGTCCAAGAGGGCTTCAACATGCTGGGAACGACCTCGGGCACCGTGTTCAGTGGTTGTTCCGTCAACAACTCCGTCAATATCGGGTTCGGGATCGTCGCCATCGGTGCTGGCAACCAGATCGTTGACGGATACGTCACTCGGACGAAGGTCGGCATCCTGATACAGGACCTGATCTCACCGACCGCCGCGGGCGATCTTCAAGTGGTCAACTGCACGATGGTCGCCTGTTCGGACAAGGGCATCTACCTCAACAACGTGGACCCGACCGTGGAGGTCCTGATCAAGAGATGCAAGATGTGGGATGGCAACATCGCCATCGAGGCCTTCACATCGGGGAACATCGAGGTGACCGAGTGCTCCTTCAGGGAAAACAACAAGGGCACCCGGCTCCAGGACTGCACCGCAGGGACCATGGTCTTCCACAAGAACAACTACATCAAGAACAACGAGGAGGCCATCACCATCAACAGCGAGGCCAGTTACGACAAGAACGGCTATGGCAACTTCTGGTGGAAGGCCATCTTCGTCTATGGCTTCAAGGACGATAACAGTGATGGCATCGCCGACCAGGCCTGGTCGCTCACGGGAACCCAGAAGGACAACTATCCCCTGATGGACCCCGTGGACTTCGAGGACCCGATCGCCCGGGCGGGCCCGGACATCGAGGTCCGCCAACGCAGGTCCTTCGACCTGGACGGCAAGGCCTCGGCCGACGACACCTGGATCACCAACTTCACCTGGGCGGTCAGCCTCCCAACTGGAGACGAGTACTACTACGGCGAGAAGGTATCTGTCAAGGTCATGGAAGCGGGTGTGTTCACCGTGACCCTCAGGGTCACCGACCCCCTGGGCAACATCGACTACGACGACCTGAGCCTCAACGTCACAGACGCCGACGCTCCCGATTTCGTCGAGATGCTGACGCCGGCAAGGGTCGGAGCGGGCCACACCCTGGTGTTCTCGGCCAAGATCACGGACAACATCGAGGTGAGAGAGGCTTGGGTGATCTACAGGTTCGGCCTTGCAGGCCAGAACACTCGCTTGGACCTCGTCGCAGAGAGCAATGACATCTGGTCCATCGAGGTGGACATCCCGATCGATCTTGGACAGAAGGTCTACTACAGCCTTTCGGCCAAGGACCTGGCGAACAACATCGCCCGTTCCGGTGAGAGGGAGGTCTTCGTCCAGGACCTGGACCCGCCTGTCGTCACCCTCATGGACGAGTACAACATAACCACCGGGGACAAGGTATGGCTCAACGCGACCATAACCGACAACAGACGGGTGGCAACTGCCTCGGTCGAGTACTGGTTCGGTGACGGGGAGCATCTATCGGCGAACATGTCCATGATGGGCATCCGATGGGTCGTGGAGATCGATGTGCCCAGGGAGGGGCCATCCCCCATGAAGGTCATCTTCAACGCCACCGATGTTGCCGGCAACTCCATGATCTCCGAGGTGATGATGCTGGAGGTCACCGATAACGATGCACCAGTCCTCAACATGGACAGCAGCACTGTCAGGTTCACCAAGGGAGAGTCCGCTGAGATCAGGGCGATCCTAAGCGACAACATCGAGATCGCAACGGCCTACGTCGAGGTCAAGTACCCTCCGGAGTCCATCTACGATTCGACCGTCCTGTACTACGACGAGGACACCGGCTTCTTCACCGGTGAGATCATGGTCTCCCGTACTGGTGTCAGGATCTACTATCACTTCAGGGTGACCGACACTTCAGGCAACGAGCTCCTCACCGAGGACGTGGAGCGCCTCATGCGCAGCCAGCGACCCACGATCACCACGGACCCGACCACCGAGGCCTGGGAGGGACAGCTGTACTCCGTCGACTTCGAGGCAGAGGACCCTGATAACCTCCCCTACGAGTTCAAATGGGACTTCGAGACCAATGCGACCTGGTTTCAGATGGATTATGTGGAAGGCATCCTATATGGCACCCCGCAGGACTACCATGTGGGCTGGTACTGGGTGAACATCACCGTGGAGGACAGCGACCACGTATCGGACTGGCTATACTACGAGGTCGTGGTCCACGACGTGAACGCCCCTCCCGTTGTCACCATCACCTTCCCGCAGCCCGAGCAGAAAGTGGGAACGATCCTCAAGGTCTCTGGAAGGGCTGATGACGACCTCGCCATCATAGAGTGGGTCAAGGTCAGCATTGACGACGGTGAATGGGTCGAGGCCACCGGCACACTCGTTTGGACCTACGAGACGACCGTGAAGGATTTGGACCCGGGCTTACACTGGGTCACCGTCAAGGCATACGACGGCGAGTCCGAATCGACGATCGCCGAGATCTCCTTCGTCGTGTCCAAGAAGGACGACCCGGACGATAGCCCGGGATTCGGCGGGATCGTCGCCGTGCTGGCCATCGCATCCGCCCTGGTCGCGGCCTCCTTCATCGTCCGACGCAGGGACTGAACCAGTTCCTCCAAGGAAAGACTCGCGAACAGCGATGAGCCTATCGTGACCCCGCTAGCGTCGACGTCGACGTTCGTCTCCCGATGATCCGCTCCCTCACCAGCGCGGGCCTTCGAAATCATCTCTCGATCATGGTCGCATAACATTTATATAATATACTAATTATATACCGATTTAACTAATTATGAACTTATGGTGGTCATGGTGAGGGAGGAGACCCTGGAGAGACGGACGTTCGCGGTTTCCCTGCTGGACGAGCTTGCCTCGGAGGGCGAGCTGACCTTCGGGGAACTCCTACAGACGGTAGGATCCTCCCGGGCCACGCTGGCGACCACCCTCGTGGAACTGAACCAGGAGGGGCTTGTCTACAAGCGCCGATTGGGACGACGTACCTTCTACACCATCACGCCTGGCGGGGCCAGGGCCCTAACGGAGATGCCCGTGGAGTCGCGTCTGTTCGACGACCGCATCACGAACCTGGTGGGTCGCAGGCTCACGGAGGTGGGGGGATGGGACCCCCATCTCTGGGTGCAGGACCTGTGGGTACGACGCCTCCGCACCAAGGTCGTGAAGGTGCTCAACAGGATACAATCACAGGGGCCGGATGGCCTCCTCAATGGCAAGAAAGAGAAGAGGTGAACCGTTTTGTTAATAGAAGGGATGGGAGACAACCTCGATCTGACGGGGGAATTTGCTAGACAGACGCGACTGGACGGCTTCCTGGACATCCTGGCCAACCTTAGTGAACAGGGGTTGGTCGAGTTCAACGACCACGAGGCGGGACTGAACCTCCAGCTGACCCGACGTGGGGCCGAGATCCTCATGGTCCGGCGGAAGCGGGGGTCGATCGACACCTACGTCCTGCATCAGATATCGTTGCACCAAGGACTGTTGCTCAAGAACGAATCACCAGCCTGAACCCAGCTCGTGCACCTGTCGCCGTCCCCCGCGGACCTGGTCTAGAGGAACCTGTCGAAGGTCAGGACCTCGTTCTCTTGCCATAGGTACGTGTCGACGTGCTTGAAGCCCATTCGCTCGTACATGCGAAGGGCAAAATCGAAGTCCCGGGTGGCTGTGAGCTCCACCGTTTTGTAGCCCGCCTCCTTGGCGAAGTCGAGTCCCTTGGTCACCAGCTCTCGACCGTGACCGTGCCCGCGATGGTCGGCGCGCACCACCAGGAACTGCATGTTGCAGCAGTCAGGCTCGGGGTTGCCGTGGTCCATCAGGACGGTCCCGACCAGCTCGCCGTCATGCTCGGCGACAAGGAAGAGGTCGAGCTCTTCGTCGTACTCCTCCAAGAAACGGTAGACCTCGTCCCGCACGAACTTGTTGATCTCCCGGCCCAGGACCTCCCTGTAGACGTCTATGATGAGCCTGATGGCATCGTCAACCTCATCATCCTTGTAGGGGCGGTAGACCATCATTCTGCCATCTCACTCCTGCGCCCGGACCGTCGTAGAGTTCCGGAAGAGGTGGGGTAACCCCCATGAAGGGTCCTTCCTAAAAAACCTTCGGAGGTTTTCACCACCCGGTGCGACAATTCAGGGATTATATCCGCCCCAAAACCCTTTTAAAGGCAGCACACGGTAAGCTGGATGTGACCAAACCGAGGAGGGTCCGGGAGGTGGTGGTCGTCCCTGTCAAGGAGGAGGCCTTCGCCGCCGCCCGAAAGCTGCACGTGTATGCCGTACCCATAGCACGGAGCACCTCCGACGTGTCATATGTCGCCTTCTACAGAGGTGCTCCGACCTCCGCTATCACCCACTACGCCAAGGTCATCAGGATATCCAAGAACATGTCCTTCCAGGAGGTGTTCCCGGGGGGTTCTTCCATCCTCCTTCCCGAGGACTCGGCCTTGAAGGTCTATCACCTGGACCCGATAGTGGAGCTCCAACGACGGGTGAAGAAGGGCAGGAACCCGCCCATCTCCGGACCCAGGTACACGAAGATGGAAAGGCTCACCAAGGCCCGCTACCTGGACGAGATCTGGCCCCCGGAGGAGACGGCGGCGGCCAAGGACCGCGGTAAGTCAAGGACCAAGGCGAAGGCCAAGGAAGCGGACGTACCGAAGAAGGGCGGGGCCAGTCGGGGTGGCAAGGCAGCCAAGGAGGCCGAGCCCAAGAAGAAGGGCAGGGCCGAGAGGACAAAGGGGGCACAGCCCCCGAAGACCGACACCAAGAAGACCCCTGCCAAGAGGACCAGGAAGGCCAGCACGAAGAAGGAGAAGCCATCCGAGCCCAAAGAGGGCCCCGAACCCGCCCCGAAGAGGAGGGGGCGGGGGAAGAAGGAGGAGGAACCGGAAGCGGCCGGGAAACCTTCCATGCGTTACATCGTAGATGGTTCCAACGTGGCCCTCGAGGCAAGGACGTTCAAGGAAGGAGGTCGTCTCAGCCAGATCGAGCTCCTGACGGCAAAGCTGGAGGAGACCGAGGGCGCCGCGGTAACCGTCATCGTGGACGCCAACCTACGCCACCACATAGACCGGAAGGACGATATGGAGGTCATGATAAAGGACCGACGCATCCTCCAGGCGCCCGCCCAGACCGACGCCGACGAGTTCATCCTGCTCACGGCAGAGTTCCACAGGTCCAAGGGCGAGACGGTAATAATTGTGTCCAACGACCGGTTCCAGGACTACATAAAGAAGTTCAAGCCCCGCTTCGACTGGGTGAAGAGTTCCCAGCAGAAGTTCATGTTCGTGTTCTCCCACGAAGGCTCCGAGGTCGTCGAGGCGATGATCTCGATCTCGTGAGGCGGGCCCTTTCCCCCTCCGCATCCCCATATCCCCGCATCCACCGATCAGACCAGGTCTAGCCCTTCTCCGCGGCTCCCAAGGCCCATATCCCCTCTGGCCTCCTGGTCCGGCCTGGATCGCCCAGGTACATGCGCATGCAGGGCGCGTAGGACATGGCGCCCATGGATGCCAGCAGCTCGACCATGGCCTCGTTGTAGTCCGGGACGTTCACCGTCATCATGCGCGGGTATGTCTCCCGGATCGCGGCCGTCATCACAGCCCTTGCCGCCAGGGCACCCTCCTCGCCCTGGACGGAGACCAACGGGCCCAGTCTCAGGCAGCCCTTGCTCCTTCTGAGCACCCCGTACGCCAGGACGGCCTTCCCGTTGGGGACAACGAGCAGGGTGCTGTCCCCGTCCGCATGCAAACGTCGGAGAAGTCCCTCCCGGTCCAGCCCGGACATGCGCCTGTCAAGCTCGATGGCCCTGGAGAGATCCACGTCCCCGCCCTCCCTCACGTCTGGGGGGGCCTCTGGCATGTCGAACCTCGCCGTCTCGAGGCCGAATCGCAGGGAGGCCCAATCGGCCTTGAAGCCCAGGCCGGAGTAGAAGCTGACCACGTTCCCGACCGAATCCAGGCCGACGGAGGTGATCCCACGGGACCGTATATACGCCATACCTGCCGCCATCAGTTCCTGGCCTATGCCCCGTCCCCTGTGGCTCTCCTTGACCAGCATCAGGCCGATGAATCCGAGCCTTCCCCAAGCGGACGCATAGACGCATCCGAGCACCTCGCGACGGAATCCAGTGGACCTCTTGAGGAGCATGCCGCCTGGCTGGACCGCGATCAGGCGCTCGACCTCGGTGCGGGTGTAGGCCCAACCCGCCTCCTCCACGAGCCGGATGATGGCCTTGACGTCCTTGGAGGTAGCGGGCACGATGTCGCTCTCTCGGGACGGGTCGGTGCCGGGGGCGGGTGTCACGCGCTGTGTCACGTCGTCTCGGGGAATGAAGCTTTCGGAGGAGATACATGTCCAGGATGAAGAGGCCCCGGGCGACGATGTCCCATCCGATGGAGGTGGGACCGACGAGGTCGACCATTCAGGCTGGCTCGAGACTCCCTGATGCCGGGACCCGTACGGGGACCATCCACAACCCGTTCTGAGCCTTCCTTCACTTCGGGGGTCCAGCCCCGCGGTACTTGGCGCCCTCCCCAGGTCTTGCTCCCCTGTACTTGTAGGGAACATCCGAGGAGGGTTGCTCTGGCCGGTCCCACTCGGGCGGTGCCGCCGGTGGTGCCTCGACCTCCCGCTCGGGCAACTGGACCTCCTCCGCCACCTCCGGCTCCGAGGGGGACATCCACGATGGCATCGGGGTGGGGCCCTCCTCGACCGGTTCCGTCACATAGGCTGGTGGCTCGGGCACATCGATCGGGCCCTCAACGGGCGGTGGGTAGTAGGGTTCACCCTCCTCCGTGGGCTCGATATCCACATTCACCCTCTCGGTGTCCACCTTGGATA
>JAUVEQ010000048.1 GCA_030594725.1 Methanobacteriota archaeon | reverse complement strand
AAATGGGATTGGCTAGAAAAATCCATCTTACTCCAGAAGGACTTAAGCATCCTATGTATGAAGGAAAACCTCCTGTATTTGACGGTTTTATTAGTCATGATGATGAGGTCACAAAACTTCCTGAAGGCGGGGAATGGCTTGCATCAAACGAATTTACTAGTGTTCAGTCTGTCTCGGTAAAACATAAGAAAGGGATATTTTGGGCTCCTCAATATCATCCAGAGTACGATCTACATGAAGTAGCTAGATTAATAATTGCAAGAGAAGAGAAACTAATAAAACAAAATTATTTTGTGGATCGTGATGACATGATGGTATATGTAGAAGCAATACCGTTCCAAATAGGGTGGCCAAGGGTCTATACTCATTCAACTATTCTGTACCCACCAAGATCTCCAAGGATTATTTCCTCGGTCTGTACGTGGAAGTCAACCTGACCAATGGTACAAGGTTCTTCAGGGAGGAAGCGTCAGTGGGGTTCTCCTCCCCAGACTTCTTCCGAGTATGGGCCGAGATATCTGATAGGTCGGATCTTGGTGCCCACTTGGAGCTGTTCGTCACTGATATGAACGGGACCCCCGTCGAGGGTGCCAAGGTCGATCTCGAGGCCAGCCTTTATGGTTACTCGAACTCCGAGCACGTGATAATCAATGATACGACCGATGCGGAGGGAAGGGTGTGGTTCAACGCCTCACGATATAGCAGGAATGGCTTCTATTATCTGTACATCGATGGAACGGTATCGGCCAATGGACAAATCCAGTACCTTGATGAAAGGATCGATATAGCCGAGGAGACCAAGGATATCAGCTCCCGTTGGTTGTTGGAGGAGGACTACGACCTACCCATGGAGCCCGGCACTACCTACAAGCTGGGGTTCCACATAGAGGACGAGTGGAACCACAGCATCTGGTCCAACCAGGACATGTACGTCTATATATACGACTTTGGTGCCGTGTACCTATACGAGAAGCTGGTGACCGACGCCAACGGCGACTTTGACGTGACCTTTACGACCCCTGAATTGGACGAGGGAGAGTACTTTCGCACGGTCAACCTCATAATCAAGACCTGGGGAGAGACGCGTTTTTCCTCGGGGCGCGACTATCTTCAAATAGGGTATGCAGTCCCCTTCCCATGGCATGCGCCGTACATGGATGATGAGGTCGAACTTGAGGTCGGACCCCTGGGTCCCGCTAGGGAGGTGAACGTGACGCTGGACCATCCCGATGCCGACGGCGTCAACGAGACCGCATATGTCTATTGCGGCCCCGTTCCGTTGATCCGCTATTACTGGCGGGAGGATTACTACGAATCGGAATGGGAGATATGGGGGGATTCGGACCTATCCCGTATCATGGTCATCCCATGCGAATGGAACGGCTCTGCTTACGTCGGCCAGTTCACCCTTCCCCTCCACGTCCTGAACAGGGTGGAGCTTTACATCGCAGGAGTCATTTCCTACTACGGGGCTGACGATTGGGGAAGGGTCGCAGCCACCACAGAAAGCACTGTTTTCGTCGCCACGGGACCGCCAAGGGTCCAGATCGACGCCCCCAAGACGGGTGAAACGTTCTCGGATTCCGTCCTGGTCTCGGGTCGTGCCTTCGATGACTTGTCCGTCGATCAGGTGGTTGTTGCGGTCGACGAGGATGAGACATGGACAGCACGCGGAACCGATGAATGGTCCCTGGAGATCGACACCTCGATGATGGACCATGGACAGCACACGATAGGTGTACGGGCCTATGACGGTATCAGTTGGTCCGATGTGGTGGAGGTCCTCATCCTCGTCAATCATCCTCCCGAGATTATTGACCACAACCTACCAGAGGATGGGTTGATCCGCCTTCCATTCAACGTCACAGGGTCTGCCCAGGATGATGATGCCGTCGTCAGCGTGATGCTGGTATTCTATTGGGACTTCAATGTGACCGTCCATGGCACCGATGAATGGTGGTATGTACTGGACGACGAATTGGGTCTAGACCTGGGGTTCCTCTTCATCCTCATTGTCGCGACGGATGCCGAAGGGGCCACGGGGACGGAATCGGTGATGTTGGAGGTCGGATCGGGTGGGCCGCTCAGAGCAGCCATCACCTTCCCTGAGGAGGGGGACGACATGACCTACGGTTTCACCCTCGAAGGCACAGCAGCGCCCACGGGTGGAGTCCAAAAGGTGGAGGTCCGTCTCGATGACAACGACTGGGAGGTCGCCAGTGGAACCGAGGAGTGGAGCTTCGATGTTGAGATGTCGTCCCTCTCGTACGGGGCACACGTCATGGAGGTCAGGGCCTTTGATGGTCAGGAATACTCGTCCATCAGCACCCTCAATTTCACCTTTGACAGCAGGCCAGTGGTCGGCGACTACAACTGGACGACCCACCTGGATTCTATCATCTTCACAGGAACGGCCACAGACGACGGGGACAACCTGGTCAGGGTGGAGATGCGCATCGACTTCGAGAACTGGTTCCCAGTGAATGGCGCATCGGTGTGGGACTACGAGATGGACATTGGTCCGTTGACCCAAGGCGACCACATAGTCGAGGTCAGGGCCTACGACGGCAACCACTACTCATGGGATGGGAACAAGACCTTCTCGGTAAACCATAGGCCTCGACTGGAGGTCCCGGTCGGACCGACCCCGTCCGAGGACGGGGCGTCCCTTTCGTTCAATGGGACAGCGAGCGATAGCGTGGGGATAGTAATGATATCGTACAGGGTGGACGAGGGGGAATGGGTGAACGTCACCACCACTGGGGACTGGTCCTTCCAGGTGGACACTGGGAACATGACCTCTGGGGAGCACCTGATTGAGGTCAGGGCTTACGACGGTCAAGCATACTCAGATACCTACACCTACACTCATACCATCGAGAAGGAAAGCGATTCGGAGCCCGAACCATCGAACATTCTCATTGTCATCGGGGTGGCCTGCATCATTGCCATCCTGATGGGAGTCGTTATCTGGAAGTATCGGAAGTGACCAAAGGGGCCCAGAGGTCTTCGATACCTCCTCACCGTAAATTATCTATAGCGACCCAATAAATCCCAGTGCGCCAATCCTTAGGTGCCGGGGAGGGAATCTGGTGGCGTACAAAGACCATATCATCAACGCAACGTTCAGTTCGAGGAAGGTCAGCGAAGGGAGGAAGCGGAACAGGATGGCGACCGTCGTCATCATCGGCCTGATGCTGCTCTCGCTGGTACCCCTCCAACCGGGCCTCGGCGCGGCCGGTGAGAAGATCACCGTCAGGTCCCCCAACGGCGGCGAGGTCCTGGTCGGCGGTCAGATGGTCCCCATCACCTGGACGGCCGGCTCATCCGGGGGATTCATCCACGTCTCCTACTCCGTCGACGGAGGCACGACGTACACCCTGATATCCACGGAGGACAACTCCGGAGGTCCCAAACCAGTCTTCAAGTGGCGCGTTCCCTTCAACGTCGAGTCCACCACCTGCAGGATCCAGCTGGAGTGGACTGATATCCTCGGGAAAGGTGCGGTGGTCTGGGACGAGGACGAGAGCGACGCCGACTTCACCATAGGCATCGACCACTGGCTCCAGGGCCTCGAGGTGCCCGACGAGATGACCTACGGCAAGTACTACCCCATACACTGGGAGCTGTTCGACCCCTTCGACGACATAGCCGTGCTGGACCTGGAACAGACCGTGTACGACGGCTCTGCATGGACGGCATGGGCGTCCGCGGGCACCCGTTACACCGACATGCTGCCCGAGTACACCTACGCATACTACACCCCGCCCAACTACAACAACTCAAGGGGCAAGGTCCGGTTGATCGCCCGGGACAGCTCGGGTGGCACGGCCTTGCGGGTCATCGAGAGCGCGGAGTTCGATATCCGGAGCGCCATAGTGACCGTCGTGTATCCGAACGGTGGCGAGGTCCTGGTCCACGGGGATACCGTCACCATCGAGTGGCGCGTGGTGCAGGACCCGGGGGAGCTCATCAGTGGCGTTGCCATCCATTACACCACGAACGACGGCGTGGCTTGGCCCGCCATCACCCTTAGCACGGAGAACGACTACTCCTACGACTGGACCGTTCCCACCGGGGGAACCTCGGACAGGGTGCGTTTCCGGGTGACCCTCTACTACCTGGAGTTCAGCGTGCTGGGCACCGACGAGTCCGACGCCAACAACCGCATCATCGAGAGCTCCGACACCCTCTCGGTCACGCTCCTCGACCCCAATCCTCCGACCAACGGCAACTACATACGGGGAGGCTACCGCCATCTCATCCAGTGGGAGGCGACGGGTTCCCTGGCCGAGATCACTGGCTTCGAGCTGTTCTACTCCCTCAACAGCGGTGCTGGCTGGACCCGGATAGACCAGGTGGTGGACACCGTCAACAGCTACAGCTGGCTGGTGCCTCGGATGGACAGCGACCACGGCAGGATCAGGGTGTCCCTGACCACCGACGCCGGCAGGCTCTCTGTCATCAGCAACAACGACATCATATTCTACACCGGCACGGAGTACAACACCCCACCGGTGGCCGTTGCGGGTGAGGACTGGGCCGTAGGCAGCGGTGCATCATTCCGCCTCGATGGGACGGGCAGCTGGGACGTGAACGGTGACACCCTTTCCTACAACTGGACCATCGTCGACGACCTCGGATACAACGTCACGCTGCGGAACGCTGACACCGCCGAGCCGGCCTTCCAGGCCTTCATCGGGGACGAGAACGTGACCATCGTCGTCCAGCTCCGGGTCGACGACGGTTGGCCCGTGGACCCCATCTGGCCTTCGTACACCGACAGGCTCAGCGTGAGGGTCGAGGCCAGGGGCCCGATCATTATCTCCTTCACACCCCAGCACGGCTGGGCTGGCACCCCTATCAGTATCGACGCCTCCAGCGCCGCAGGCGCCACGTTCTACTTGGATGCCATCCCCATGTACACGGTGCCCAGGAGCCATGTGGAGGGGGACCTCATCAACTTCACCCTCCATGACACGCTTCCCTTCGGCAGCTATCAGATCGAGATCAGGAACCTGGCTGGCTCCGACCTCTCCACCGAGGAGCTGGAGGTCCATCCCTATCCATACTGGCCCGAGGACTTCGGCCTGTCCGACCAGAATCCCACGGACCACATCCTGACCTATCCTTGGCTCCTCTGGGAGGAGGGGAGCTACAAGGACACCTTTGGGGAGGGCCAGGTGTACTTCCCCTATTACGTGTGCATCGGCATCCCCTGGTGGGACCCGTGGACCGGCTTCAGTTGCCTGGGATACGAGTTCGAGGAATCCCTGGCCCCTGATCCCCTGGCAATGCTGTACTACGGGTGCTTCTACTGCTGGATCGCCCGGTACGGCGAGTGCTACGGCATGAGCTCGACGGCCCTCCAGCTGTATCACAACGACGCCAATCCCGCTATATGGAACGAGAGCGCCCTCTACTCCCGCGATCTCGACCTCGCCGAAGACAGCGAGTTCAACAGGAACGTGGACAAGATGCAGGGCTCCCAGCTGTCGGCCGAGGTGCTGGAGTGGTACCTGTACCGGTTCCTTGAGGGCCTGGAACCCTCCGCGGAGTTCCCGATGCCCGCCATGGGCATGGGTATCTTCCTCAGGGATGTGGAGAACGCGGTGCGCGACCACGAGTACGGCATCATCACCATGATCTCGGGGGACATCGCCCACGCCGTGGTGCCGTGGAAGGTCGTGAACGTCCCGTACGACAACACGGTCCGCATCTACGTCTACGACTGCAACAAGCCCATCTGGACCTCCGAAGAGGGGGTGCAGGAGAGCTTCAACGAGTCCGAGGACTATTGGCACACCCCGCCCTACATCGAGGTCGACAAGACCGGTGGCTGGTGGGAGTGGAGCTACGACTTCACCAGCGACATCCACGAGTCGTCGACCACCGGCATCGCCTTCATACCCTACAGCGTCGTCAACGGTCCCCGGACCCTTCCCACCGACTGGGAGGGCATGTCGATGTTCCTTACCGGGGATGCCACGTCTTCGCTGGAGGACACCTCCGGCAATCGCAACTACTGGGATACCTCGGGCAATCTGATCGTTGAGGTCCCCGACTCGGCTCCAGCCCCCACCTTCATGGGCCTGGGGGACCACATCGATGGATGGCTGATAGGGAACGGCACCGACTTCACCACCACTGTCGAGGGCAAACCTGGAGACGGCGTTTACAACTGGTCCGTCTTCTGGAACGGCACATCGGCCTACGCCATCCAGCTAGCAGATGTCAAGGATACCTCGACGGACACAATATCGATGGAGTACACCGACGACAATCCCCTCCGGGGTCGCATGACCTACGGTACAACGGACGCATCGAAGGGTTACGGCTTCACCCACGTCAAGGCCATGGGGGCCGAGGGGCAAGACCCCAAGACCAGGCAGCGGGTCTACAGCGTCCTGGACGCGACACTATTCGGCGACTCCCTTGCGATCATCAACACCACAGATGACTACGCCTCCCTGGTCTTCCAGAACAGGGGTCCACACAAGATCACCATCGGGGTCCAGTTCCAGGGTAACGTCATCACAGAGGCCCAGCTCAACGCGACCGGGGTGCCGGACCACTTGCCGACGGCGACGTTGATGAACATCGAGATCGGTCCCTACGAGGTCGTGACCTTCACCCCATCGGACTGGCTCGACCTTGACAACGCGGAGATTATCGTCAGTAGGGAGATCCCCGAGATCGTACCCCCGGGTCAGGTCGCATCCTTCAACGCGGTATCCCAGTTGGGGGCCGTTCACATGACCTGGACCCCTCCCGAGGATGACGGAGGGGCGGTGATCGACGATTACATCATCTGGAGGGGCCCCCGATATAACGAGTTGAACCAGCTGACCATCGTGGATGGGTCCGAGAGGACCTATATCGACGATAGTGTGGAGATAGGGGAGACCTACTTCTACATGATACAGGCAGCCAACGTGGCAGGTTCCGGCAAGGATTCCCCCTCGATAGGTGTGTGGGTGCAGCAGGGACCCGCAAGCCCGAGTCCACCCGCCAGCGCCGAGGCCACCGTCGTGAAGGGGGAGGTCAGGCTGACCTGGGATCCCCCTGAGAACGACGGAGGGGGAAAGATCACGGGTTACCAGATATTCCGAGCTGATTACGAGTGGCAATCCACTCCCGACCTCATCACTGAGGTGGGCGATGTGACTAGCTTCGTTGACAGCAAGGTGGAGGTCAACGCCACATACTACTACTTCATAGCGGCGGTCAACGAGGCGGGTGGTGGTGCGACCTACGGGCCCATCGTGGTCAATATCCCGGCCGACGGCAACGGTGGCAATGGTGGCAATGGAGGGGATGATGGTGATGAAGGCGTCGGCTCATATCCGCTATGGGAGTACGCTGTCGCCGCCGTGATCATGGTCGGTGCCCTTGGGTCTGGATTCGTTGTTGGCAGACAGTGGAAATAAGAAGATACGGATATGGACGTGTTTTCTTGCCAAAGGTAATAATATCCCCTTATGCAATCCGCCTACTCGCTCCGAGGTGAGGGAACATCGCCGACTTGGATTCTGCCGTCGAGTTAGTCAAGGCCAAGTTCAAAGAGATTCTTCCCGTCAGTGTATGGCTACCAGCGTACGACCGGAAGTGGCTCAAGCCCGATGTAATCGCCGGCCTGACGATGGCTGCCATCTCCATCCCGATGCTCATGGCATATGCTGAGCTGGCGGGACTACCTCCCCAGTACGGCCTCTACGCCGGTATCGCCGCCGGGTTCGCCTACTTCTTCTTCGGGACGATCAAGCACCTCAACATCGGGCCGAGTTCATCCCAGGCCATACTTACCGCATCCGTGGTGGGGATCCTTGCGGCTGGTGACCCGGACGAATATGTCGCCTTGGCGGGCATGGTTGCCCTCATGGTCGGCCTCATCTTCATAGCTTCCAGGATCCTCAAGCTGGGATTCATCGTGAACCTGATCCCGGTGTCGGTATTCAAGGGGTTCCTAGCAGGCGTGGGTATCACCATCATCGTGGGCGAGCTACCCAAGCTATTCGGTATAGAGAGCACATCAGGTGATTTCTACACGAAGCTGTTCTATCTTCTAGGGAACCTGGATGCCACCAACCTCTACACACTTGGGCTCGGGATCCTCCTAGCCTTCCTGTTGGGTTGGTTCGGGAAGAAGTATCCCAGGTTACCGAGCCCTCTGATGGTCGTCATCGTGTCCATCGTGATGATGTCCTTGACCAACCTCCAGGACCGGGGCGTGGATATCGTGGGCGAGATCCCCGCCGGACTACCGTCGCTAAGCGTACCGAAGGTCGAGTACACCGACATAACCGCCCTGGTTCCCCTTGCCTTCTCCCTCTGGATCATCACATTCCTCGACGGCACGAGCGTCGGGAAGATCTTCGAGAACAAGTACGAGTACAAGGTTGACAAGGACCAGGAGCTGGTCGCCTACGGGTCTTCGAACATCGCAGCAGGCTTGTTCTCAGGTTTCCCGGTGGCTGGGAGCTTCTCCCGTTCGATGATCAATGACAACGTGGGAGCGAAGACACTCGTGGCAGGGATGCTCGGCGCCCTGCTCATTGCTGTTGTGGCGATGTGGTTCACAGGAATGTTCTACAACATGCCGATGGTAGTCCTGGCTGTGCTCATCATCTGGTCCGTCATAAGCATGGTCGACTTTGCCGAGCTCCACAGGATCCGGATGTTCAGCGGGTGGGAGTTCGCCATCGCGATGCTCACCTTCGCCATCGTTCTCCTCATCGGGGTCCTGGAAGGTGTCCTGGTGGGCGTACTGATCGCCTTTGTGTATGTCATCTATCGCATCTCCCATCCTCACATCGCGGTGCTGGGCAGGGTGCCAGGATCCGAACAGTACAAGGATATTGCCCGTCATTCTGAGAACGAGAGTATCCAAGGTGTGCTCATCGTCCGCGCCGACGCACCCCTGATCTTCGCGAACTGCGTTACCATCAAGGAGACAATAACCGAGATGATGGATGCGGAGGAGGGAATCGAGCTGATCATCCTCGATCTCCAGAGCTCACCCATGCTGGATATCTCTGCAGCGGACATGCTGAAGGAACTGCACAGAACCCTCCGAAAGCGCGGGATCGAATTCAGGATCGCCAATCCTACGGGACAGGCCATTGATGCACTGGAGATATCAGAGATGGATGAGGAGGGAGGTCCCGTAGGAGAGGATGTCTCCATCAACGGGATTGTGGAGGAGTACATGAGCTGGAAGGTGGTCAGGATGGCCGAGGCGGAGCAGGATAGTTCCCAGAAGACCGATGATGACACAGACGAACCCGAGGAGGAAGAACCCGGTCCCGCTGAGGATGAGGATGACAACGACGAAGGTGAGTCCTCAATCAGAGATCCGCCTGATGGGACCTCTGAAGGGAACGAACCCTCCGGACCGAAGGATTGACATCCTTGATCAGGTCCAGACCATGGCTGGTCGACCCGTTTTATCGACTGGGGTTTCCAGACGCCACTTAGGATCTCACCCTTCGGATTGTACATGCGGAGGATCATGCGGAAGGTCTTGCCAGGAGGTGTGCAGGGTAACCAGTTCGACTCCTTATCTGGTCCTGGGGATTCCCGCTGGATCTAGATGTCCACGGAGCCGTCCGGATTGTATTTCATATGTTGTCTCAGACTGCCGATGGCGTAGCGGTTGATAGAGCTCTCCGTCAGGAATCCCTCGGGATGGGTGTACATGGTAACTGACCAGAAGGCGTGGACTGGGGGGATCTGGTCCTTGTCGAAATGAAGGATGTAGTTGCGGTCACCAACCAGCATCTCTTTGTTCTCGTCCATGAACACGCCGATGTAAAGGGCCTCGATGGCAGCATTGGCCAGGAGTCCGACCTTCGCGGCGAATAAACGGAGGTAATAATCGGTCCCATAATTACCCGACCGGGAAGGATCCGGTATCAACCATCCGTTGACATTGGGCACACAGAAGGGCATTCCGGCAAACATCAGCTGCATCCCAGAACCAATAGCACGTACTAGGCCCTTGACAATTGATGGGTCCAATTTGGCCGGGTCGAACTCCATCCCAGGACCTATACCGATACGTTCGAACATGCCCATCATCCCATCATCGGCGGGGGGGTGGGTGGGTTCTCGGTGAGGCATCAGTTCAACACGCGATAGAAATCCAGCGGATCGCTCTTTTCGAAATCCAGATATGGTCTTGGGGGTGGGACTACGGGGCCTACCTCGGCCTCACTGGACCATACGGTGAGCGGCGTCAGCTTGAACTGATGCTGTATCGCTATCGCGGAATCCTCGTCATTTCCGATCGGGACCACACGGGCCAGTATACACTTCACCGGCGTGGGGCTGTGGATCACTCGGTTGATGCCCTCGGGCAACACACCTCGCCAATCAGGACCGACCAGGGCAATTGCTCCTCCATCGGTGTCTCCCTTCCGCACACCTACGTAGTCGAAGCTGTTGGTGTAGAAGTCCACCATCTGGGCGGTATAATAGCGGTCATCGATCACGGGAGGCTCGAAGATGACAGGCTCGGCGACAAGGTCGACGAAGGCTCTCGAATAGAATGCATCGTTGATCGGCGTCACCACGAAGGTATCCTCGTGGGTGGCCCGGCGCGTGTGGCCGAACACGTTGATCGGGCCGTTGTAATTGTGACTGCTCTTGTCAAAATGCCATTCCCATCGGCTCCGGTACATCTCGATCAGAGGCCAGCCGTAAATAAAGGGCTGCACACCAATGGTATAGCCCTCTTCCTCCCTTGCCTTTGCCAGTTCTTCGAAGACGTCGTTCAACTGAATTCCCTCCCTCAGGAATATTCCCACGCACCTCCTGGATTAGATTTCAAAATATAGAAACTATATCAAGGATTGGCGAAAGTTAACTCATTCGACATGGACGCTGGCGAAAATGGTATAATGCCCCCGGCCCATCACGGACCGCTCGCATTGGAAGGGATGAGATGGAGGGATGCGGGGAGTGGAGTTTCCAGTCCCGAACAAGAAGACGGCCGTAGGTGACCTAACAGGCGGTCTGTCGGTCGCCATGGTCAGCATCCCCGAGGGCATGGCCTATGCCCTCATCGCCGGGGTCGACCCCATCTATGGCCTCTATGCGGGCATGCTCACGGTGTTGGTCGGCTCTCTCTTCGCCAGCACCCAGCTGATGGTCATCACCCTCACCAATGCAATCGCCCTCATAGTGGCCGACAACCTGGGATTCCTCGGCGACGACCTGGTCCGTGGGATCGCCACCCTCACATTGCTGATAGGCCTGATCCAGTTCTTGCTTGGGAGTTTGAAACTGGGGAGCCTTGTGCGATTCATCTCCAACGAGGTGATGGCAGGCTTCATCGCCGCTGTGGCCACGATCATCATCTTCGGCCAGATAGAGGTGCTGGTCGGATACCAGGGCGATTTTGAGGTCGGGGGGACCATCTCTGGCAGGGTCGTCGAGGGCATCGCCGTCCTGGCCGCACCCTGGGATTGGGACCCTGCAACAGCTGTGATGGGCTTCCTCACGATAGGGGTGCTCCTGGCCCTCAAGCGCACCAGGTTAGGGAGGTTCGCCGACTTCCTCGTGGTGGCGATAATCGCGGTGGTCGTCGGTGTGCTCAGCCTGGGGTCCGTGGAGATCGTCCAGGACATCTCTGCGATCCCCAACGAGCTTCC
>JAUVEQ010000015.1 GCA_030594725.1 Methanobacteriota archaeon | reverse complement strand
GGGGAGAGTCCAACGTCAGTACCCTCAAGGTCACCAGGAACGTGCTCCGTGACAACGACGGCAACGCACTCAACCTGTTCACAAGGGGCCTTCTGACGGTGCAGGACAACACCGTATGGGACAACACAGGCTCGGGCATAATCGCCGCCACCGATATCGCCGCAGACAAGATCGAGGCCGAGATCTACATCCTCGAGAACGACGTGCTGCGCAACGGGGACAACGGCATCTGGACGGTGAGCATGAACACCGTCGAGATCACCGACAACATGGTGCAAGGGAACGGTCAGGCTGGCATCCGCGTGAACGCCATGAAGCTCAAGCCCAGGATCGAGGACAACACGATCGAGGACAACAGGGTGGGCATCTTCCTGGCGGGAGACAACCTGGCTCCCCTGACCCAGACCTACACGTTCAACGACCTGGTGATAAAGGACAGCACCTCCGAGGGCTTCTACGCGGAGGACCTCACCATCAACCTGCGCAGCTGCACGATAACCGGCAGCACCGACGCCGACCTGGCCGTCCGTCGCGCACGCATCGACTGCTACGACACCACGGTGGGATACGTCTCCGGTCTCGTGTACCAGTCGGGCCACATCAAGGTCTGGTGGCGCGTGGACATCGACGTGAAGTGGCAGTCCGGGGTCACCGTCAACAGGGCCCACGTGGTCCTGGCCTCCGACTTCGACGGCACGGTCTACAAGGAGATGGATACCAACTTCAACGGCCACATCAACCTGTTCAACATCGAGGAATGGTCGATGTTGGACGAGAAGGTCAACCGATGGTCCCCCTACAGATGCACCGCCTCGAAGAACTCAGAGAGCTCCACCCAGGTGGAGACGGTCGACCGGGACCGGAACATCCTCATCATTTTGGTGGATGCCCACATCCCCGATGTGGCCATCACCGAACCCGAGGAGGGCGCGCTCCTGGCCGAGAGCATCGTGAGGGTGACCGGGACGGCCAACGACGGAGGGAGCGGCCTGCTCATGGTCCGCATCCGACTGGACGACGAGGAATGGACCGACCTTGGGAAGGTGACCACGTTCTCCAAGCTCCTCTCCGTCCCCGACGGGGACCACACGATCACGGTCCAGGGCGAGGACGTGGCAGGCATGCTGGGCAACGCAACGGTGAACATCACCATCGACACAGAGCCCCCGCGCCTCGTGGTGGTCCGACCAGAGGAGGGCCTGCTCACCAACGCCAACCCCATCATCGTCGAGGGGAAGGCCCTGGAGCCGGACCTAGAGATATGGGTGAACGGCGCTCCCGTGAGCATCGAGGCCGACCTCTCATTCAGCACCACCGTCTCGGTGCCCGAGGGCCCCAACGTGATCAAGGTGGAGGCCCGGGACCTTGCTGGCAATGAACGTCTCATCCTGAGGAACGTTACCCTCGACACCAACCCGCCACCCCTCTACATAGATGCCCCGCCAGACCATTACCTGACCAACGACCCGATGCTGACCATCCTCGGCCGCAGCGAACCGGGCGCCACCGTCAGCGTGGGACCCTACAACACCACCGTCGGGTCCGATGGCGGGTTCAGCCTTGAGGTGGAGCTGGACGAGGGCACCAACCTGCTGGAGGTGACGGCCCGGGACCCGGCCGGCAACCCGTCCATCGTCTTCAGGACGGTGAGATTGGACACCACGCCACCCTTCGTCACCATAGACGAGCCCGAGGAGGGCCTGCTCACCAAGGATGACCAGGTGAAGGTCGCGGGCATGGTCGAGGATGAGGAGGGCCTCAAACTCTCAGTGGGTGGCAACTTCGTGCTCCCCGTGGGCGGCGCGTACGAGTCCACCGTTGGCCTTGTGGAGGGCACCAACCTCATCATCGTGGTCGCCATCGACGCCGCGGGCAACGAGGCCGAGGTGAACGTCACCGTCATCCGTCGGACCCAGCCCCCGCTGCTGGAGATCACGCGACCCGAGTACGACTACATGATCACCAACGAGGTGGAGTACCAGATCGAGGGGGTCACCGACCCCGACGTGACGCTCACCGTCGAAGGGACCATCATCGAGGTGGACGAGGACGGCCTTTGGGCAGCGGTGGTCCAGCTCGGGTCGGGAGAGAACATCATCGCCGTCTTGGCCCGGGACATCCTCGGGAACAAGGCCGAGGAGGTGGTCCACCTGATCCTGGACACCGAACCCCCCTCCCTCATCGTCCTGTTCCCCCTGAACGGGTACATTACCGAGGAGGACAGCGTGAACGTCGACGGCCGGACGGACGTGGGCGCCAACGTGACGGTCAACGGCGAGGAGGCGGCCATCAACGACAAGGGCCTGTTCTCCCATAAGGTCGACCTGGAGATCGGTGTCCAGAACATCACCGTGATCTCCACCGACCAGGCCGGCAACGAGGCAAAGATCGTCAACTCGGTGGAACGCAAGAATCCGCAGGAACCCTCCGAACCCACGCCCCCCCCATCGACCGGCACCTCCACGGCGGCGCTCCTGGCTGCCGTCCTCATCATCGCGATCGCTGCCGGCGCGGGATACATGTACCTGAAAGGCCGTCGCGGGAGCGACATGGAGCGATGAGGACCGAAAAGGATGGGACCAATAGCCATATATACGGATATTGGCCATCGCACGGGAACGGGGCAGCGACGTGACCGGGACCGACCCTCTTAGCCCTCGACGATACGTGATGCGGCAGCTCCGGTCCCGGCCCGCGCGGTCGGGACTGATCGTCGCGGGCATCGCCATCGCCGTGGCCTTCTTCGTCCTCTTCGGCAGCATGTCCGCCGGTCTCAGCGGGTTCATCGAGGAGGAGCTGGACAAGGAGCGTCCCGTCAACCTGTACCTGGTGAGCGGCTCCCCCACGCCCTTCGGCACGGACGACGTGTTCCTGATCTCCGTCATCGGTCTCCAGTCCCAGGGGACGACAGGCGTCCCCCACCATACGACCACCAGGGCCCAGCTGGGCGTCTCATCCACGGCCTCGGACAGGCCGATCTGGCTCTGGGGCATCGATGACGGTCCGAACGGCACCTTCTTCACCCCCCCCTATGACCCATCCTCACCCCTCGAGTGGGGCCGGCACCTGGTCACGCCCGGGGACTTCACGGACTACGACAACCTGACCTGCGTCCTGGGCTATCGCGCCTACAAGGACCTTTACCCCCAAGCGACGGAGGGCTCCGTGATCTCGGTCGGTCCCGACGACAGCGTCGACCCATGGTGGATGCCCTCGGCTGCGGATTACCCGTTGGAGGGCAAGACCCAGGTCACCGCGCCTCCCAGGGGGCCGTACGATGCCAGGGTCGTCGGGGTGCTCGCTCCCGGACTGGGCAACGAGCTCGATCACGGGATATTCGTTCCCATCAAGCCCCTCCTCCTTCGTATGGACCAGTGGAGGATGGACGGCGGGATGGGCGTGCTGACCATCTTCTACCCCCAGGTCGTGCTGACCATCGAGGACGGAACGAGGGTCGACGTCCGGGACCTGGAGGCGGACCTGGCCGCGGCTCTCCCTGGCATCACCGGCACCGACGACGCATGGAACGTCGAGGCGTTCCAGTCCGCCTACGGGAGCGCCTCCCGTGCCCTGGAGGGGTGGCTGCTGGTGGTCACCGCGGTGATGGTCGTCATGCTCGTGGCCGGGGTCTCCGACACCACACTGGTGGCCGTGACCGACAGGAGGCGCGAGATAGCGACACTGCGGGCCGTGGGCATCGGCCGCCGCCGTGTCTCCAGGCTCGTCCTGCTGGAGGTCATGGTCCTTGCCAGCATAGGCCTGGCGATCGGCCTGGTGGCGGGGACTGGCGTCTCGCTGCTGTTCGGTCACCTGCACGAGACGACGGGAGGCTCGGGTGTGTTCCTCGCCCCAATCTCGTTGCAGGCATGGATACTGGTCGGGGCTGCCGCACTGGCCCTGGGCTCGGCCGCCCTGGCGGCCGCATATCCCGCGAGGACGGCCGCGGGGCGATCACCCACGGAGGCGTTGAGGTATGAGTAGGAAGCGAAGGAAAGACGACAGCGACGGGAAGGGCGGACCCGAAGGGAAGGCCACCCGCCAGATGGTGGTCATGCGGAACGTGACCCGGACCTTCCAGATGGGGTCCAAGAACGTCCACGCCCTCAAGGATATCAACATGACCCTGCCCGTGGGCAAGATGGCATCCATCCAGGGTCCCTCCGGGTCGGGCAAGACCACCCTCCTCAACCTCATCGGCGCCATGGACGTGCCCACCTCTGGCTCCGTGAAGGTGGCGGGCCAGGACCTGGTGCGCCTCTCGGAGGAATCCCTGACCGAGTTCCGAAGGCGCAACGTGGGCTTCATATTCCAGTTCTTCAACCTCATCGGCACCCTGAACGCCATCGAGAACGTGCTTGTGCCGGTGATGTTCGACGAGAACCCCCCCGTCGACCGCGCCCTCTCCCTGCTGGAGAAGGTGGGCCTCGGTGACCGGTGGGACCACCGGCCCGCACAGCTCTCCGGAGGCGAGCGGCAGCGGCTGGCCGTGGCCCGCGCCCTCATAAACGACCCGCCCCTCGTACTGGCCGACGAACCCACGGGGAACCTGGACCACGAGACGGGGGAGGACATCCTGGGGTTGTTCACGGACCTGGTCAAGGAGGGACGGACGGTGATCGTGGTCACCCACGACATCGAGGTTGCGGCGAAGGGAGATGTCACTTACGTGCTCAGGGACGGTGCGATGATTGAGCGAGAGGACTAGGAGAACGAAGGAGGTCCGCGATCCAGGGTCACCGGACCCGGAGGACCTGAGCCTGAAGGCCTACGGATACATCCTGGCCAATGCCAGGTCCAACCCCCTTCGCACGGGCGCGACCATCACCGCAGTGGCGGTGGCCGTCACCTTCCTCATAGTCGTCAGCTCCCTCTCCGTTGGGCTGGAGGGCTCCACCCAGCGAGCATTGCTGGATTACACGGTGGGCACCCCCGAGCTGCCCATATCGGACTTCATCCAGACCGAGGAGGGCAACTTCATCGGCCTGTTCGCGACCCAACTGTTCGACCCGAAGGACGTGGCCGCCATCCTGCAAACTGCCCAGACCGAGGTGGGCTCCGCCCAGGAGGTGCGGGTCTATCCCTACACCGAACGGTTGATCGGCAGGAGCTACTTCGCGGGACTGGACTACCAGGTGGAGAGGCTCTTGGGGGTCGACCCCGAGCTGGGGGTCACCACGCCCTACACCACGTACCACACGTACTCCGTCTTCTCCAGCGGAGGGCCGCTCGAGAACGTGGGCGGCAGGGAGGTGGTCCTGGGGCAACAGCTTTGGCAGAGCCGATTCCCGGACGCGTCGGTCGGGGACACGATCGACCTCCAGGCCGAGGACGTCTCATGGTTCGAGGCATCTGTCCATGAGCGGAGGTCCTCGGGCCCGCTGAACCTCCATCACGTGTCGGGCCTTTCGAACCTTCGCCTGACGGGGATACTCGACAAGGACCTGTCAACGGACCACAACGCCTTCGTGCCCCTGGGTCACCTGGCCAACATGACCGGTGGCGGATGGACGGCCGAGGGACCACGTTGCGAGGCCACGTCCGTGAAGGTGCTGAACGATGACGTGAACATGCCTGCCCTCGGGGAAGAGCTCCGGCAGACCACCCCGCGGGTCTCCTCCTACTTCGTCACCTCGACCGCCTCCCTTGCCAACACCAGGCTGGCCGAGGGTCTACGGGCATCCATCTACAGCTGGCTCGTCCTCGCCGTCG
The DNA here is from genome assembly GCA_030594725.1 of Methanobacteriota archaeon. Taxonomy (GTDB): domain Archaea; phylum Thermoplasmatota; class DTKX01; order DTKX01. The sequence continues at coordinate 10,964 of JAUVEQ010000015.1, read as the reverse complement.
CGGTCATCATGGTGGGGATGGTGCTGGGCATCGCGACCACCAGCTTCTTGAGCGTCAGCCAGAGGATGCGGGAGATCGGCACCCTGCGGGCCCTGGGCCTGTCCAGCGACCAGATAAGGAAGCTTGTGCAATGGGAGGCCCTGTTCATCGGTATGATGGGGGGTGTCATCGGGTTCTTCGCGGGCCACATCCTGTCCTCGACGGTCCTCAACGTGGTGCTGGAGCTGGAGGACCTTGGTATCTGGCTGGCCCCTGGCAGGACGGTCCCAGTGATAGCCCTCGGCGCCGTCGTCGCGGTCCTGGTGGCATCCTTCGTGGGCGCCGAGATACCCGCCAGGCGCGCTGCGGCGATGAGCCCGGTGGAGGCCCTCTCCTATCCGTTGTGAAGGTCCGGAAGGCCCACCCGAGGTCAAGGGAACAGAACGGAACGGACGCAACGGAACGGACGCAACGGACGCAACGGGGCCGAAGGAAGCGCGTCATTCAACGCGGATGGCGGCGTATCCCACGACGTAATCCGAGGGCATCACCTGGGCGGAGCACGCGTACTTCAGAAGCTCGGCCCTCGAGCCCTTCACCGTCTCCATCATGGCCATCACCGGTGGCATGCCGCACATGGTTATCCTGTTCTCGGTCACGACGTCGTAGAGCCCTTCCGTGTCCAGCGCAAGGATCCTGTCGATGGGCATCTTGTCCCGGGCCACCATCCATTCCTGGTCCTCTCGGGTGGCCGTGTGGGAGAAGCTCTGGTGTGTGAAATCGGTGGATGCCAGCACCGCGAAGGGTCGGTCATCCATGGCCTCCCGCACGATTGTTCCCACCTCACGTGCCTTCTCCGGGGAGATACGACCCACGGCGATGGGGAGGATGCGCGTCTCCGGGCTCAGGTGCTGCAGGAAGGGAAGCTGGACCTCCAGGGAGTGCTCCCTGTCGTGCACGTTCTCGTTGTGCTCGATGGGCCCCCTGGTCACGGCCTTCGCCAGTTCGGTATCCACCTTGCAGGGGCCGAGGGGTGTGAGGTGGTCCTCGTAGCTGATGGCCACCGAGCTTGTGGAGTAGTGCTGTGTACCGTAGACCACAACGGTATCTGGCACCCCCCGGCTGGCCAGGTCCTTGAACGCGAAGGCGGCCACGGGGCCGCTGTAGATGTAACCCGCGTGGGGGACCACCCAACCCGCTGTGCCCGTGGTTGGCTGCTGCCCCATCTCGGGGAGGCCACCAGGGCCCAGGCTGTGCCTGTAGCAATCCTCTATCTGGCGCCGGAGGGAAGACTCCCCTCCCTCGTAGAAACGACCTGCGACGACCGGTTGTCTCATAAAGAGGCCTCGAACTCATCGAGTTCGAGTGAGAATTCGTCGTCCCTCGTTATAATGTTTTTGGCCTTCACGACCTCGCGGGTCAAGAGCCAATAGACCAGCGCAAGGCTCCTGCGGCCCTTGTTGTTGGCGGGTATGGCCAGGTCGACGTACTTGAGGTCGTTGTTGGCATCGCAAAGGGCCAGTACGGGGATGCCGATGTTCACGGCCTCCCGGAGGGCCTGCGCGTCCGCGCTGGGATCGGTGACCACGATGATATCGGGCTCGAAGTACGTGGGCAGGCGCGGGTTGGTCAAGGTGCCTGGCACGAAGCGGCCCACCATCGACTTGGCACCGATGTTCTTCGCGAAGGTGCGGGCGGGTTTCTGACCGTACTGGCGCTGGCACACCACCAGGGTCCGGGGCGGCTCGAAACCGGCCAGGAAGCGGGCGGCGACGCGGATGCGATCATCGGTGGACTTGATGTCCAGCACGTACAGTCCGTCGTTGCGGACCTTGAATATGAACTTACGCATGTCTGCGCTCTTCTGCTGGGTCCCGATGTGGACCCCGGAGGTCAGGTACAGGTCCTCTGCTACTAAGAGAGGCTCGTCCCCGACCGATACGGCATCGTCCATGTAAAATCAACTCCCTCGCGGAGCTACTCCCACTTGAACCGCACCTTGTTGCGGCGGTTCACCGAGATGGGAATGACGCCCTTCTCGAACTCGTCGGTCGCGATTCGGACGGGATCGATGGTCTCGTCGGCTAGCTTGATGAGAACAGGAGCCCCCATCGAGAGCTGCAACGCTCTCGCGCCTACTATGCGGGCCTTTTCAAATCGTGAAAGCAGTTGCTCCAGAGGTCATCACCCGTGGCTCGTCCGCTGGGGATACCGTAACTCCATTATAAACGTTTGGGAACGAGGGGATCGGGAATATCAAGGAAAGACACCGAAAACACCTCAGGATACGGGCGAAATCCAGGTCCGGAATCACCCCTCGATTCCAAGCTCTGGCTCCCTAGCCAGTACGTACTCAGTAAGTGTAAAAACTATAAAACTATATATAGGGGCTACTCTATACGACTGGTTGCTCTCCAATTCACTGGATAGCTGGATATATAAACTCTCAGGGGAAATGTCATATGAAGACCTACGCGGTCCTAGTTGTATTCATGATGCTTGCATCGGGCCTCTTCCTTACTGGCCTTAACGGTGATGCCGGAGATACCCCTATCCCCGTCGCCGTGGAACCCGCATACGCGGACTCCGCCGAGGATGAGTCCACTGATTTCGCACCCGAGCCGGAGGCATTGATCGCAAACGATCCAATGGTCCTGTACATGAACGCACGTACTGCCAACAGAGGCCCTTTCTATCTGGGTTTCTACCAGGTGGAGAGGGCGGTAACCTCCGTCGCTAGTATCCTTCATGGTGAGGATTACGCCCGTGTGTTCCGTTATCCGTTCCAGTCGGGTCAGCGAGTATCATCGGCCTACGATTCGACGCTGGAAGCCTCCCTGGACATCTACGTCAACTCGATGGATGTGCCCGGAAAGACCGTGAGGTTCAAGGTCGAGATCGACAGGAACGGTGACGGCGTCAACGACACCACCATCGACTTCCCTCCGTACACCACCCTGCACAACGCCTCCCCGGAGCACGTGGTGCTGCCGGGCACGGTGTACTTCCGCGAGCCGACTCTTGACAACGACATGACCGATGCCCGGATCTTCTTGAAGGTCTGGAGGACGGACACCGTTGACGACCTCAACAACCGCCTGAAGATCTACTGCGGCTTCCTTTCTGACAGTGAGATGAACCTACAGAGCGCTCTCAATCTCCCCTGGGTCAACCCCGTTCCCCACGTCGAGATAAATGCGCCCCTTGACAAGAACCTGACAGGCAAGTTCTACTTCAACAACGAGCCCATCTTCTTCGATGGACGCGGTTCGCGTGACCCCTCGGGCGAAGCACTGGGCTACGTCTGGAGCTTCGACAGGCTCGATTACCCCCCCGTCTACGACAAGGACAGCTTCAATCGGTCCTTCAAGCAGCCGGGATGGTACACCATCACCCTCAACGTGTCCAACTCGCTCTACTTCACCAACGAGACATCCATCACTATCCGGGTCGTCTACAAGAACCACGTACCCAAGTTGACGGTGCAGAGCCGCAACAATCCGATAGCCCTCTTCGAGAACGTGCTCGACCAGATCGAGACCTACACATTCGTCAACACAGAGTGGCGAGCCATCGCGGAGGACCCCGACGGAGATCCCGTCACCCTGAACTGGAACTTCGGTGATGGGTTCACAAGTACGGCGATGTACGTGAACCACAGCTACAAGTCCCCGGGAGACTACGTTATCGAGGTCTCGGCCTTCGACGGGAACGCGACCTCTGGCCGCGTGAAGCGGTCCATCCTGGTCCACGTCGAGCCCAACAATCCGCCGATAGCAGTGATAGAGATCTCCGGCCCGGGAGTGCTCGATATAACCCCGCCCAAGGGCGATGACAACTATCGCGGCTTGGAGTTCCGTGTGAACCTGGGCGACAACATCGTCTTCGATGCCTCGAAATCGAGAGACCCTGACGGTCAGGTGCTGAAGTCGTTCAAATGGGACTTCGACGACGTGTACGCCACCGAGGAGAATCCGAACGTCGCCACGCTTCCAAGGTCCAGCCACAAGTTCGTGGTCGAGGGCGCGTACAACGTGACGTTGACCCTCTTCGACGGCGTCAAGTACGGGTACAGCAACGTGTGGATCCGGACGAACAACGCTCCCATCGTGGTGCCCCCGGGCAGGATCGACGGCGAGACCGATATGGAGATCACCTTCGACGGGTCCCGGTCCTCGGACCCGGACCCAGAGGACAAGCTCCGGTTCAAGTGGGACTTCGGTGACAACACCAGGACCGATTGGTCAGAATCCACCCATGCCACCCACACCTACAAGATCACCGCCACCTACAAGGTCACCCTCTGGGTGACCGATGGCCTGCTCACCCAGAGCGCCACCACCAATGCCATCATCGATCCCAAGAACCACCCACCGGTGGCCGTATGGACCATCAAGGAGGACCCGGATGACCTGTGGACCAACACGTCCATCCACTTCTCCAGCACCGGTTCGTACGACATCGATGGCGAGGGTCGTATCAGCTTCACATGGGACTTCGACGACGGCACAGACCCGAGCACCCTGGCGAACCCGATCCACGTCTACGAGGACCCCGGCACCTATACCGTGATCCTCACGGTCATCGACCAGAAGAACGTGATCGCCCAGGCCACTGGTGTCCTCACGGTCCAACGCAATTACGGTGACACCGACATCATCATAAAGGCCCTCCTCGAGGCCGGGGATACCTACTATGACCCCGCCCAGGGTGACCCCCAGATAGTGGCCGTGATGCGTGACGGATGGGTCGCATACCTGTGCGACCTCCGGGCCGACCAGGAGATCATCGTCAAGATCACCATCATCGGTGACCGTCCCGCCGACGTCTACCTGTTCAAGGAGGTCAACTTCCAGACCTACCAGCGCAACCCCCTGATCACCTTCGTGCCCTTCGAGGCGAAGGGTTACGAGCAGGGTGCCATCGGTGACGTCAAGTACACCTTCAAGGCCCAGGACACGGACAGGTACTACATCGTCATCGACAACAAGGACTGGCCGATGGGCACCGAGACCGAGGGTCCGGTGGACTACATCATCTCCATCGATCCCAACTGGGAGATCGAGGGCGACAGTTGGTGGGACGCCCTTCCAGGCCCGTCCGCGTACTTCGCGATGGCCGCCCTGATCGCCGTATGCGCGGTGGCGGTCTTCTACAGGCGCCGCGACATGTAGGCCCGACGGGAGAGGAGAACGGGGCCCGAGGGCCCCTGAAACCACAAGCGCTAGCCGTGGCTCCGACCGGGCATCGGGAACCCTCCCCAACCATTAAATGGTCGTCACTCGATTTCCGGGACCGGCAGGGCCGGTGGTCTAGCGGTTATGACGATGCCCTTACGAGGCATAGATCCCCGGTTCGAATCCGGGCCGGCCCACCATCATCCTCATCCCCGGGTCCAATAAGCACAAGTAGCGCAAGGACCATCCGTCCTCACCATGACCACAAGGCTCCTGGCCATCCATGGTTCTGCCCGGTCCCGGGGCAACTCGAGGCGGCTCCTCGACCAGGTCCTAGAGACCGTGGGAGAGCTCCGTCCAGACATGGAGGTCGAGGTGGTGCGCGCCTACGAGGCCCGTGTGGACCCCTGCATGGCCTGCGGGGCCTGCGAGGAGGACGAGATCGGCTGCCAGCGCCTCGGCGACGGATGGCACGACATCGAGTCGGCCCTCCGGGCCGCCGACATCCTCGTGATCGCCTCCCCTGTGTACTTCATGGGTCTGCCGGCCCCCGTCAAGGCGATGGTGGACCGGCTCCAGGCCCTGTGGTGGTATCGGGAGCGGGGTGGCCAGGTGGCCACGAACCAGGGTCCCTTCAGACGGGGCGGCCTGATCCTGACCGCCGCCGGGAACGACAAGGTGTTCGCCCCATCCCATCGGGTCGCCAAGGCAGCTTTCAACACCCTGGGCTTCGACCTGGTGGGCGAGGTGATGGCCGGGGACCTGGATGCTCCCGGCGAGGCGGGAGAGAGCACCCAGCTCCTGGATGCGGCGCGCGCGCTGGGCAGAACACTCGTCGAATGAAGCTCGCCCCTCTCAACGGACGCGGAACCACCAGTAGCCTACCGTCACGACGACCAGGAGCACGAGGATCACGGGCACGGCCCAGAAGTAGGGTGAGTCGGTGATGGCCGGAGCCTCTCCCAGGGACACCTGCAGCGTCTTGTCCTGGTCCATCAGCACCTTGTGCTCGGCCCACCTCTCGCCATCCTCGATGCGGACCTGGTACGACTTCTCGACGATCTCGGTGCCATCGTTCTCGACCCTCGATCCCTCAAGTTCGATGTCACGGACGGAGCCCAGGGCGTCGGTGGTGCCGTCGAATATCTCGGTGCCTCCGGAGTCCCGCACGATGACCCTGGCCCCAGAGACGGGGATGCCCGACTTGTCGGTGACGTTGACGTCCAGCAACCACCACTGGACCAGCCTGGCGATGGTGTTATCCACGCCCTGGTCCGTGGCCCACTGGGTGCCGTTCTCCTCGAACCCCTCGCTGATGGCGTACACACCGTACTGGGTGTTGCCGCCTATGGTGCAGTCCTCCAGGAGGTAGCCTGGGGCGCACTCCTTGGACGAGATGCCGTTGAGGTTGTCGATGAGTTGCGTCCTGCGGACCTTGGGGTCGGAGAGGAAGATGTTGAGGCCGTCGACGCAGTCGTAGATCTTGCATTCCACGATCTCAGCGCTGCTCGAGGTCATCCGGATGCCCACGATGGAATCGTAGATCTCGGTGTTCACGATGTGGGCGCTGGACTCCTCGGTGAGCTCGATCCCGTCGTTCCTGTTGTTGTGGATCACGCTGTCGGAGACGGTTATCTGGGCCCCGCGAGCGGCTATGCCCTGGGTCTCGTTCGATCGGTCCCCGAACAGGGTGGAGTTGCTGATGTGGGCCTCGCCATGGTTGATCAGCACACCGGCCTTGGTGTAAAGGTCGAGGAAGCAGCCGTTCTGGAGGGTCGCCGTGCCCTGGCCCGCCACGTGCACTCCGACCTCGATGCTGTCCATGGTGACGTTGTCCAGGAGGACGTCGCCGTTCGGGCCCTCCACGTAGACGCCCTGGACCTTGCAATCGCTGATCCGGGTGTCGTACATCTCCATCTCGCCGTTCACGACCTTTATCCCACCACCGGTGACGAACTGCCCGGTGAGGTACTCGATGTACGAGTCGTGGCAGACGAAGCGTCCCTCCACCTTGAAGAAGAGGTAGGCGGACAGGTTCTGGTGGAGGAGGGTGACGTTGTCGAACTCGAGCAGGCCGCCCTCGGTCACCCAGAAGCTGGCCTCTCCATCCTGGGAGAGATTGAACCGCATCACGTAGTTGCGCACTATCAGGGTGCCCTGGACCGTGACCTTCTCGGACAGGTTGTGGTCATCGTCAGCCCAGACCACGGTCTCGCCAGGGGGTATGACGATCTCGTTCAACTCCGCCCCCGCAGGGGCCGAGGCAAGGAAGAGGACCGCCAGGACCTGGAGCATCAAAAGTGCCAGCACGATCGAACCTGACCCTCGCATCATGTCCATCGATAAGGGGACCGGTAATATATCCTTTTCGTGGACGTGGATTGAATGGAGGTACCTCGAAAGCCTCATCTACGCCGAGGGCGTTGGAGTGGACCATGAGGCGCATCGACCACATCGGCATCGCGGTGGAGGACCTGGAGGCCGCCCTGGCACCCTACGTGGACGGCCTTGGCCTGGTCGTGGACCACATGGAGGAGGTCCCCACGGAGCGGGTGAGGGTCGCCATGCTCCCCATCGGGGACACCAAGCTGGAGCTGCTGGAGCCCATGGACCCGGAGAGCGCCATCGCCAAGTTCATCGAGAGACGGGGTCCCGGCATCCACCACATCGCCCTCGCCGTGGAGGACGTGGCGGGGTCGATAGAGTCCCTGAAGGCCGCTGGAGTGCGCCTGATAGACGAGGAACCCCGGCCAGGCGCGGGGGGCACCCGGGTGGCGTTCGCTCATCCCAAGGGCTTCAACGGCGTCCTGGTGGAACTTGTCGAGGCCGTCGACCGATGAGGCGGCTCAGATGAGCTTGATCTGGCCCAGGATGGGCTCGTAGATCAGTCCCTGGTCCAGCAGACGGTTTATCGTCTCCTCGAATGCGTCCCGGTCCATTCCCTTCTCCCGGGCCTGCTCCAGTATGGCGTCGTAGGGGGCTCCCTTCGCTCCCTGGTCCAGCTCCCGGACCTGCGAGAGCACGAGGTCGTCCATCTCCTCCTCGGTCGATGGGGGGCCGTCCTCACCGTCCTTCGCAGGTTCGGGGGTCGCCTCTTCCTGCGTTACCGCAGTTGGTGCAGATGGGGTCGTCTCGTCGGCGACGCCCGCGAGACCTGGACCCTCGTGGGAGGGGGTTGGGACCTCGCCCTCGTCGGCCAGGGATGTCCGCAGAGCATCCACCACGACCCGCTGGTAGCGGTCCAGGTCGACCTGTCCGTAGGCTTCGATGGCGGCCACTATCCCCCTTGCCAGCTTCGGGGTGTGACCGATGCGGACCAGTTCGTCCTCGGATGGGGTCTCCATCTCCATGGCGTCCCTGCACGCCGAGATGCGTGCGAGGGTGCTCTTGGCTGCCTCGAGGGTCCAGAGCTCCCGCTCCTCGGCGCCCACCTCCTTGATGACCTCGGGTCTCAGGGAGACGTACACCGTGCCTTCCTCCGGCTTGTAGGTCCGGGTCTTGCCCACCACGGCGATGAAGCAGGGCCATGACAGGGAACCCAGCGCCTTCGCGGCCTCGGGCTGGTACTGGCCCGCCGAGATGTAGAAGACGCCCGTGTAGTCCTGGAGCCGGGCGCGATAAAGGGGGTCCTCCTCGGTGCCCATGTTCTCCACATCGGTCACCACTCCCACGGCGTACACCCTGTTCACCAGGGCCCCGAGGGGGGTGAGCACGTAGGCGGGGGCGTACTCGCCCTCGTCGCGGATCTCGACGGTCGATGAGTTGAACTCGTCGGCGAAGACCCGCCAGGCCACCTCACGGGTGCGGACCACTCAGTCCACCCCCAGCTCCTGTAGGATCTTCGCAGCCTCCTCCTTGACGTCCACCTGGATGTCCGATACGTTCCGGACGATCATCATGAGACCGAAGTCGTCGGAGACGACGTTGCCTGAGACCCGTACGGGGCGGGCCACCAGTCGGTCGACCAGCAGGTCACGGATGACCTCGGAATCGAAGGCCTCCTGTGCCAGGGCCTTGCACTCCTCGAGGGTCTTTCCCAAGAGGTCCTCGGTGATCTCACGGCCGATGATCACGGAAAGGGACCCTGTGCCGTCGTCCACGACACCCTTGACCCGCATGTCGGGGGTGGATTCCACCTGGCCGTGGATGGAGCAGGTGCCCTTCCGCACCACGCGCCGGCACTCGCTGCACCGGAACACAAGGCCGGAACCATCGCGAACCTCGATGACGATGCCCTGGACAGCGACCGAGGGGGCGCCACCACGGCGTTCAAGGTCCTCGATGGTGACGATGCTGTCCACGTCCAGCTCCTCAAGGGATGGCAGCTTGTCGGTCTCCACCTTCTCGACGTCGTCGCGGCTGTCGAAGGAGAGCTGGGGCACACCGCGCCATGCGCGGATGTAACCACCCTGGAGATGCAACACATCCCCCGCGTCGAGGTCGAAGTCATGCCAGGAGGAGAACTCGGTCTTGCCCGTCTCGTCGGCGAGGGTGCCGGACCAGACGGTCTTCTCCTCGCCCTTCACGTTCACCTGGCGAGCTTCCACCGATAGGACACGGAATGTGATGTCCAGGCCACGCATGCCGGCCCGGAGGTCCCGGACCTTCACCTCGCCTCCCACGACCGCTGCGGCGCCGGTGGGCGGCGGTGGCAACGCGGAGTCCTCCTCGCGGTTCACCGCGGCCCGGTCGCCCAGGTTGATCTGGACCGAGTCGTTCCAGCCCTTGGTGTAGGCCGAGACGATCCGGACGACCTCGCCCTTCTGGTATGGGAAGCGGGCCGAGTCCCAGGCGGTGAACTGGAGGGTGCCAGTGTCGTCACCTAGAATGCCGTAGACGATCTCCTTCTCCTTCCCGTCCACCTCGATGGTCTTGGGGTTGGCGGACACCACCCGGACCAGCAGGTCCACCGACGATTCGTCGGGCCGCAGGTCGGACAGTTTCCGGAAGACGGAGGCCGAAAGGGCCTGGGGGTTTCCCCCGTGCTTCTTTACGATCGATTCCTTCGCGGTCCCTAGGGGAACGCGGTACACGTTCAGGTACTCGTCGAGCTCGTGCGCGATTTCATCGCGGTCCACATCTTCTCCGAGCACCCGAGCGATGTCCTCAATATGGGGTGCGTTTGCTTCGTTGGACATGTACCCACCTCCGTGGGCCTAGAGGATATCGACGGGGGAGGTTATAAGGCCCATCCCGGGGGGGGAGCGAAAGTGCATTCCGGGGTCAGATGAAGATGCCCAGGAAGAAGGCGAGCATGAGCAGCGCCATGATGATGGCGGCCACGACCATCAGGCGCCCCATCCTGGGCCCGGACCCGAAGGTGATGGGGATGGGCCCGATGAAGACGACGCCGCCCCACTGGGTGCCTCCACCGGACGGAGGCTCGCCCGTCCGGGGCGCACGGGCCGGTGGTCTCGCCTGGGAGGTCTGCTCTGGGTACCGCTCGACGGAACGAAGGCTCATCGCGAAGAACAGGAGCATCACACCGAATATGAGCAGAAGGACCCCGGCGGCGAACACGCCTCCCGATCCGGAGATGACCGGGATGATGATGACAAGGTAGAACTCGGCCTCTCCTCGCAGACCGGCCCACACTATGAGGGCGATCCCCGCCACCACCATCAGGATGGATAGGGCTAGCAGACCGTTGCCTTTGTCCATGGTACATTCACGTCCCTGGCGCTATTTACTGTTTTCCCGCCAGTTGTATGGTTGGAGAGAACGAAAAAAAGGGGTAGGGGGTCCCGGGGGATGGAAGGGGGGGAGGTGTTCCGGAGAACGGTGGTGGGATGTGTTTGGGGGGGGGAA
>JAUVEQ010000195.1 GCA_030594725.1 Methanobacteriota archaeon | reverse complement strand
CATCAAGCTGATCACCAACAACCCAAAGAAGATCGAGGGGCTCGAGAGGCACAATGTGAATGTGAAGGGTAGGATACCGCTGATCATTGAGCCCAACCCCCACAACAAGGACTACCTGCGCACGAAGGCGACGAAGTCCGGTCACCTTCTGGACGAGATGTTCAACTGAGCGTTCGACCTGTCGAAAGGCAACGGACCCCGGCCCTCAAGCCGTTCTCTTGGCCAGAGCCCTGATGTCAGGATTCTCCAGCGTCCGCTTCTCGTACCCCAACAACGTGGCGTTTATCATGGCGAGACCGAACTCGTCAGCCTCCACGCAATACTTCTTCGAGTTCTTGAAGAACGGATAGAGAATGGTCCCCATGATGGTGCTGCTCTTCGCACCCTTGATGGGATGGATGAACCCGGGCCTGAAGTTGTACAGGTCGAGGTCTAGACCCTGCAGGTCCTTCTCCGCCTTGCCCTTGATCCGGGCCCACATCATGCGGCTGTTCTGGGTCTCGTCGGTACCCAGGCCGGTCAAGAAGCAGAAGGTCATCCCCGGGTTCAGTCTCTCGAGGACCTTGGCAGCCTCCATGGTGAACTCGTAGGTGATGCGGTGGTAGTCCTCCTCCTTCCTCACCTTCGACTGGGACACTCCCAGGCACCAGAAGCATGCGTCGTGGCCCGCCAGCTGGTCCTCGATGCTCGAGTAGTTGAGGAAGTCCCTGTGGATCACCTCGACCAGCTTCTCGTCGGCCCTTCCAAGGCTCTTGCGTGCGAGGACGGTGACCCGCTTGACCGCTGGATGTTGCAGGCATGCATGGACCACACCAGAGCCAGCGTTGCCGGTGGGGCCCGTGATGATGACCGAGATGCTCTTTGACATGGACGACCGGATTAGAACCTTCCAAGGTATTAATCCGTTACCCTGGTCCGAGGGATGGTCACCCCTTTGATTTCTCTCGGGTCTCGCTGATGGCCATAACGATGCTATCGCAGTACTCGCAGCGGATCTCCTCTCCCACAAGGTACAGGTCGTCGGTGGGTGCCCCGCACTTGGGGCAGCTGTCGATGTCCATCACCTGGTAGAGGGCCTCCTTGGTGAAGAACTCCCCCTCGCGCCTGTCGATGTATCCTTCCACCAGGCCCTGGCCGATGCACTCGGCGATGGTGTACTCTGCCTCCATCGGCGTTACGTCCATCTTCTGGGCCAGCTTGGTGACCTCGATCCGCCTGTAGGCCTTGAGGAGGTCCGCCACCCGCTCGAGGTCCTGCTGCCTCTTCCTCCCCTTGAGGCCGATGAGCATTAGCACCGTGCCACCGACGATGAGCAACACCAGGACGATCCCGCACATGTTCCTCAACGGGCTGGAGTCGTCGGTGAAGAAGGCGACACCGCCCACTATCCCCAGCATGCCGGCGAAGAAGAAGGCCGCCACGCCTAGGAACATCGGTATCTGGTAGTCATCGAATATGCTCTTGCCGGTGGCCACGCTCGATCCAGATGCGTCACTTTATTTGTCAATGTCGGTGTAAAAACAGGATGCGATAAAATGGGCCCGCCCAGATTCGAACTGGAGTCCATGGCTCCCAAAGCCACGAGGATGGACCAAGCTACCCCACGGGCCCAAGGGGGTGTTGGCCTCGGTAGTGCGAGAAGTGGTATTTAAGCTTGCGCGCCTGGACCCGGACCCATCGCTCACACGTAGTGGTATCCGGTGGCGACGTACGCGCTCTTCTGGCCCGCCTCCAGGGACTGGAGGATGTCCGCCACCTTGCGCACCGCGTCCCGCAGATGGGCGTGGGCCTTGTCCACGTGACGGCCCAGCTCCGTCGTTTCCCCGCGGAGGACCTCCCGCCACATGACGGGCTCCCGACGGGTCATCTCCGCTGCCGCCGTGGTGAGGAGCAGGTCCCGCAACAGACGTGAGGTCTCCTGGTACCGTGCGTGGAAGTCCTCCACCATCCATTTCATCGTCTGGGACCTGGCGTCCTGTTCGAAATCGTAGGCGACCAGGTCGTCCAATCGCACCCGGACCGTCTTCTCGAGGGATAGGTCCGTCCGTTGTTCGTATGCGATCCACCTGTCCTCCTTGTAGGTCTCCAGGTCGGGGATCAGGGGAGTGAAGGCGCTGGGATGCTCCAATGCGGCCAGGGCGATGGCGAGTGCGGGTACGAAGCCGTACGGATCGATCTCGAGGACGGCCGAGTCCGGCTCACCCGTCCGGAGGTCCACAACGACCCCCATCCCGGAGGGGACCGCCTCGTGTCTGCTCACCGACCGGAGGAGGAAGGAGTAGAGCAGACGGGTGGTGTCGGCATGCAGCAGGGGCCGGACCTCGGGGGTGGCCCGGGCGGCCAGGCCGTGGAGCTCCTTGGCCTGGGCAAGGCATGCGCAGGACGTCTGGACGTAGCGGTTCCGCCATTCTTCACGGGCCAGGTCCAGGAGCCTGAGCGGGGTGGGTACCACCTGCTCGGCCCCTTCCAGGTAGAAGGGCTCTCCCGAGGCCATGGCATCCATGATCTCGGGGAACGAGGTCCGCTCCTCCATCGATGTCACTATGGCCCGCAGGCGTCGATCGTGGCCGTAGGGCAGGCGGTGCTCGGACAGGAGGTCCCAGATGTCCACATCCTCCCGCATCCGACGGAGCTCGTTCTCCAGCTCCGCTACCTTGTTCACCATCTCGTAGGGCACGGCGCCCCCCATGGGCGGGCGGGGTAATAAGCCGTACGGAGGACCCACTTCCGCCCACCCTCCCGAAACCCTTATGGACCCTCCCCGCCGTGGTCGTTGCGCATGTTCAGGGTGGGCACCTCGGGCTTCTCGTACGCCGACTGGAAGGGCTACTTCTACCCCAAGGGCATCTCGGAGAGGGACATGATGGCCTTCTACGCCGACCGCTTTCCCATGGTCGAGATCAACTCCACGTACTACAAGGTCCCGTCGGCCAAGAGCATGAGGACCATGGCGAGCAAGGTCCCCGAGGACTTCGAGTTCGTGGTGAAGGCCCACGCCTCGATCACCCACGAGCGTGCGGACCCCGACCGGTCGCTGCCTCCCTTCCTCGAGGCCATAGAGCCCATCAGGGAGGCGGGCAAGCTGGCCTGCCTTCTCTTCCAGTTCCCCAACTCCTTCCGACATTCCGATGCCAACGCCGCTTTCATCCTCGGCCTCCGTGATGCTCTCCCGAGGGACTGGCCCTCGGTCGTGGAGTTCCGCCACAGCTCATGGCTCAGGGGCAAGATGTACGAGGCCCTCTCCGCCATGGACATGGGGTTCGTGAACTGCGACATGCCCAGGCTACGAGGTCTCATGCCTCCCACCGATGTGGTCACCTCTGACATCGGCTACGTCCGGCTCCATGGCCGGAACGCGGGAGCATGGTACGACCACGACCAGGCGTGGGAGCGGTACGACTACCTCTACTCGGACCAGGAGCTCACGGAGTGGGTCCCAAGGTTGATGGATGTGGCGAGGCGGGCCCGCAAGACCTACATCGTCTTCAACAACCATCCTCGGGGGCAGTCCGCCGAGAACGCGGACACGATGCGCCGAAAGCTTGCCGAGGCCGACCCGGGCTCGGACTTCGTCACGGGCCTGGAGCTGGCACGCGAACAGACCAACCTGGACGGGTTCTAGCGGATGGATATCTATTAGAACCCCTGGAGACAATTGTAATACAGGGAATTCATTCCCTGGGGTCGTGTGAGATGGGTCGTAACAGGACCGAAGATGAAGCCTCCACCATGACCGAGAGGGCTGTCGATGATGACGAGCCCTTCTTCGGCGATCTTGGTGAGGTCATCCGCATCCGCCGCCGCAGGATTAAGCCGAACCTAGGTGGAGTTTACTTCTTCATGTGGCCCTTCTTGGGGTCGGTTCTCTTCGTCTTGGTAGCCGCAGCCATGGCACCAGAGGGCGTACCCGGTTACCTCCTATTCGCGCTGCTCATCAATTTCTACTTCTTCTACAAGTACTCCAAACGCAACATCAAGCCACCGATGATGATAGAGCTGCGAAGGGACCGGATACGATGCTACGAGGAGCAGGAACTGGAGTCCGAGATCGAATTCGACCCCTGGGTTCACGTGGACGTCATCATGAACGAGACGACCAGGTCAAAGGAGTACGGGAACCTGTACGGGTACTCCTTCCGGAAGGGCGAGACCGTCATCGAGTTCAGTCCCTCGGAGGAATGGGAGCTGTGGGACATCCAGAACCTGCGGGAACCGGTGTTCAAGGTCGTGGACCAACATGGCATGGCAAAGGGAGAGGCATTGCTCCGGTACCGAAAGGGGCTGAAGGCCATCATTCCGCTGAGGTCGCGGTCGCTGTCATCGGTCGACGAGGAGATGAGGGCCAGTTACGATTGAGATGGGCCGCCACATCATGAGCTCGAACGGGCATCCCCAACCATTTATATACACCGTAGGATTGTTCCATCCCGATGAACCCCTACGTGGAGCTGGCCCGGCCCATGAACGCCGCCATGGCCAGCTTCTCTGCTCTCCTGGGCATGCTCGTGGTCCTGGGGCCAGACCTTGCCGACCCCGACCTGGTCCTGCCCGTCGTCCTGGGAATGCTGGTCCCCTTCTTCGTCACCAGTGGCGGCAACGCCCTCAACGACTACATGGACCACCAGGTGGACCGGATGGCGCATCCGGGAAGACCGCTGCCTTCCGGCCGCCTGACGATGACCCGGGTCCTCTGGTTCGCCATGGTGTGCTTCATCGTGGGCATCGTGCTCTCGGCGGCTGTCGTAACATTCTCGGATATCGAGCTCCTGCCCGTCCTCATCACGGCCCTGGCCATCACATTGTTGATAGGCTACGAGGTCGTCTTCAAGTACCGGGGACTGTTCGGCAACCTGACCGTGGCCTTCCTCTCCGCCCTCACCTTCGTGTTCGGTGCCTCCGTCGTCGCCGACCCGGATCACGAGGGATGGGTCCTGGTATCGATCCTGTTCGCCCTCGCCTTCTTCGCGTCACTGGGGAGGGAGATCACCAAGGACATAGAGGACGTCGAGGCCGACAGGGGAGCGCGGTGCACCCTGCCGATAAGGAAGGGGGTCGACAGCGCGGGTACGGCCGCGACCCTGTCGATCCTTGCAGCGGTCCTCCTGTCGCCCTGGCCTTACTTCACGGGCGCCATGGGATGGCCGTATCTGGCAGTCGTCATCGTCGCTGACGTTGCTTTTATATACTCCCTGTCCTTTGTGAGGTCCTCACCCCATAAAGCTCAGCACATCCACAAGATGGGCATGATGCTCGCGCTCCTCGCCTTCCTGGTGGGAAGCCTTACGGGAGGGATATCGTGACTATCATGGGAGAGTTCATGAGGATGATGAAGGAGCGCAAGCTCCATTTCACCCTCATCGACCCCGACAAGCAACCCCCCGATGAGGCTGGACGGATGGCATGCGCCGCCGAGCAGGCGGGCACCGACGCCATCATGATAGGGGGTTCCACGGGCTACACCCTCGAGGACCTGGACGCCACTGTAAAGGCCATAAAGGACAAGTGTGACCTGCCCATCATCCTCTTCCCCACCTCCGCCGGTCTGGTCTCACCCCGCATCGATGCCATCTTCTTCATGAGCATGCTGAACAGCTGCTCCTGCGACTTCATCATCCGTGAACACTCCAAGGCCGCCCCTGTGATCAAGAAGCTGGGGATCGAGCCCATCTCCATGGGCTACCTGGTGGTCGAACCGGGGATGCGCGTGGGCGAGGTGGGTCATGCCGAGTGCGTCCCAAGGGACCGACCCGACCTGGCCGTGGGCTACGCCATGGCCGCGGAGATGCTGGGGATGGGCCTCGTCTACCTGGAGGCGGGCTCCGGGGCCCCCGTGCCGG
>JAUVEQ010000386.1 GCA_030594725.1 Methanobacteriota archaeon | reverse complement strand
TAGGACAGGAGCTTCCCAAGCTTCTAGCCCGGGTTCGATTCCCGGTGGCCGCATCCTCCCTTCTCCTCATCCTCGGCAGCGGGGCCAATGGCTGGCGGCCCATTTCCATCGTCACCCAACCACATGCGAAATTATATAATTCGCAAATGCTTAAGGTCGGATGTCTGGGTAAGTGGTAACCATGAAGCTTCGGGCGCTGCTGCTGGTGATCATCCTCCTCTTAGCGATAGTCCCGGCCCTGGTGCCTGCCTCCGGGGAGGGGGAGGAGACCCGTTCACCGGGCTTCACTGCCGTCAAGCTCTATGCCCAGATCAGCACCACGGAGACCACTCTCTCCACCGAGCAGAGCTCCAACCGGTACCGCACCTCCGACGACCTCACATTCGACTCGATCGAACTGGAGGAGAGCCTCGTCGTCCTGGGGGTCGACACCGGTGTCAGCCAGAACAAGGGGCTCGAGGCACGGATCGGCATCCAGGCGACCCTCGCCTCGGAGGTGACCGTCTCCGCCATCGACGATGGCGAGTCCATCGCGAGCAAGACCGTGACGGTGCCATCTGGTGAGACCCGGTGGGATTGGGAGATGCCCTTCAAGTCCGACTGGGACACCTACACGTTCAATCGACGTCACGTGATCTCCCTGCGTGTCGAGGCGGACCGCAACGTGTTCATCAGGACCGACTCCAACAGCTACCTTGAGCTGTTCTGCGAGGACCACCTGTCCATCACCGTGGAGACCCGGGACGTGGACGACAACCGTGCGTCCACCTTCTTCCCCAACGACCTGGGGGAGAACAGGCACGTCTTCATCGAGGGGGATATCCAGAACCCCTTCGGATCTGGCGACGTGGCCGGCGTCAACATCTCGATAAAGAGGCCCAATGGCCAGTTCGTCGTCGAGGACGATGCGGCAACGGTGGGCGCTGACCTCAACTACACCTACGACTGGAACTACGCCACTGGCCTGCCCTCGGGAACGTACAGCATCAACGCCACCGGGCGGGACCTTCAGGGTAACGAGTTCAGCACGATAGGGTCCTTCATGATGGCCGAGTACGGGATCCGCATCTCCGCAGAGGGCGAGGAGGGCGGCATTGTCACGGGCAGCACCACCCCGGGCAGCGTCGCCAAGTACACCCTCACCATCCTCAACATCGGTGGGAACAGGGCCGACATCGTCATGACCGATGGAGACCCGTTGCCCCTGTGGCAGACCTCCTTCAGCAAGAGCTCCTTCAGCCTCGACGCCGGTGACGACACCGACATCACCTTCGACGTGAAGCCCTCGTCCACCCTGGGCGGTGGCAACTCCTCCGTCTACATAGTCACGGCCACCGTCAACAACGACCCGGGCATCCCGAATGCGAAGGATTCCATCCAGGTGGAGACCTTCGTGCGGAACGAGGTGGACCTGGCCGTGCTTCCCGAGAACCCCGACCCCAAGACCATCGGGGTGGGCGGAAAGGTGGACCACACCTTCACCGTCCGCAACATGGGCGAGTTCACGACCACCGTCGACCTCTCCAAGACCGGAGTGCCAACAGGCTGGGAGGCCGCGTTCACAGGCAACAGGGTGGTGGATGATTCCATCGAGGACCTGAGACCGATGGAGATAGTCGACGTGGTCCTCAAGGTCACCGCCCCCGAGACCTCGGACATAATGCGGGCCACCATCAACATAAGGTTCCAGTCCAGGGAGTTCCCGGACGTCTACGAGGACCGCACCACGGTGACCAACATGGTCATAGGGCTCCAACTGAACCCCACGTCCCCCACCAACTCCACCTTGGACCCGGGAGACGAATTCAACATCTGGTTCGACGCCATCAACGACGATCCCACGTCGGAACACGTCATAACCTTCACCATCGAGCAGGCCGATTCCAACTGGCCCAGCAGTTCCTTCCTGTTCTCACCCCAACCCCCGGTGACCGTGGGTGCCGACAGCAGGCAGGCGATGAGCATCGTGACCACCGTTCCCTCGAGCGCTGTCGCGGGCACCTTCAAGTTCACCGTGAAGGGCGTCGTCGACGGACGGGCCGAGGTCTACGACAGTTTCGACTACAACATCAAGATCAACATCCGACACGAGCTCAAGGTCGAGCTCAGTCCCAGTGTGAACGAGTTCACGATCAACACGAAGGAAGAGTCGATAGTCTACCTCTCCATCACCAACAACGGCAACGTCGTGGAGAGCGTAAACATAACCGTCGAGACCCCCAGCAGCGACCTCGAGGTGAGGATGAACGACGCGATGACCTCCATCATCCTGAACATGCCAGTGGAGCCCTCCGCCGAGGAGGAGATCAAGATAAGCTTCAAGGCGAAGGACACGGCCAGCCACAACGAGGTCATCAATGTCCGCATCGAGGTTCAGGCCGCAAGTGAACCCACGCCCATCACCAACGACCTGAAGCTCACGGTCGAACTTTCCAGTGGCGAGTGGTTCGCAGACTACATGGACTGGGCGGCGATAATCATCATGATGCTGGTCATGATGGCTGGACTGCTCCTCTACAATCCCAGGAAGAGAAGGGCCCAGAAGGGTAAGGGTCCGGATGAGGAGGACAAGAAGGACGCGACCCACGGTGCCGTGGCGCGTCAGTGAGTCCCCGGACAGGTCGGTCTCAAGGCCAATATCCTATCCTAACGAAGGGTGGTTATCTCGTTCCCGCTATCCAGCACCAGCACCGTGTGCTCCGCCTGGCTGACGATGCCGTTGCCGACCTCGGCCAGGATGGGATACTCGGTGATACCGCCCGCCCTTACGAGCTGACGCAGGTGGGGCTGGGTCCTCTTTGAGAAGGGCGCGCACCATCGCTCCGCGAAGGGCATGCCGGAGAACCTGCGGTCGATCTCCCCCAGAAGCCTTGCCGCATCGCCCCTGCCACGCCCTCCCCGCTGGAACCTGAAGATGTGGGACGGGCGCTTGCCGTCCACGCGGCCCAGACCGTCGGTGGCGAAGGGCTCGATGGCGATGGCGGTCCCCGCCTGCACCACACCG
>JAUVEQ010000148.1 GCA_030594725.1 Methanobacteriota archaeon | reverse complement strand
CGAAGGCAACGCTCCTCGATGCTGTCGCCTGCGAAGAGGGGAAGCGTCTTGCACCAGGAGCAATCATCACCTGGGAACCATCTGTCATGCTGGTCCAGGGCACCACCCATGTGGGGCCGTCTGTCCACCAGCAGCACCTCGAGTCCCAACTGCGCAAGGTCCTGGGCGACCTTGTAACCGGCGAGGCCGGCGCCTATGACGACGACGTCCTTCTCCTCAGCCGGTTCCTCATCGGTCATCGGTCGTCCTCCTAGAGCGGGATATCCAACATGTGCTCGCGCAGGTGCTCCGGCCGGTACTCAGGCAGAAGGATCGGCGCATGCCGGTCGGTTTCGACCTTGGCCTTCTCGAGCTCCTCCTCGTATCGCGTCAGGTGCTCGAGGGTCGGCTTGCCAGGTTCGGCATCCCTGCTGTAGGCCGCTGCGGACCTACCTGCCCTGCGTCCGAACACATTGACATCGAGAAGGGAGTTCCCCATGAGACGGTTGGTCCCGTGGATGCCACCTGCCACCTCACCAGCGGCGAACAGGCCTGGGACGGAGGTGGCCGTGTTGGCATCGATGTCGATGCCACCGTTCTGGTAGTGCAACGTGGGATAGATCAGGACCGGGTCTTTTATGATGTCGATGTCGAAGCGTCTGTACTGGCGGACCATAGCGGGCAGCTCCCTCTCGATGGTCCCGGGGCCATGGATAAGGTCGATGAGGGGAGAATCGAGCCAAACACCCCACTTGCCGGTAGGCGTGCATATCCCCTTGCCCTCCTTCTCCACCTCTCGGATGATCTTTGACGATTCGATGTCGCGAGGCTCCAGCGGATAGGTGAACTGGTCGCCATCCAAGTTCAACACCTGGGCGCCCAGTCCTCGCACCTTCTCTGTGACGAGCATGCCGACTATCTGCTCCGGGAACACGGCGCCCGTGGGATGGTACTGGACCGAGTCCATGAACACCCACTTGACACCGACGTGGTATGCCATCACGATGCCGTCGGCGGTGGCGCCGTAGTGGTTTGTGGTCTCGAAGCCCTGGATGTGGAGCCTTCCGAACCCTCCGGTGGCGAGGACGGTGGCCTTGGACCGGACGATCTTGTACTCCTGGGTCTCCATGTTCATCAGCACGACGCCCACACAGGCTCCCTTATCGTCCATTATGAGCTCGACAGCGGAGCTGAACTCCACGACCTCGATCTCGGGTCGGTTCCGGACCTCGTCCCGGAGGGTCTTCATGATCTCTCCGCCCGAGTAGTCCTTTGCCGAGTGCATCCGCTTGCGGGAGGTGCCACCACCGTGGATGGTGAGCATTGTGCCGTCGGGGTCCTTGTCGTACATCACCCCCAGCTCCTCATGCCACTTGATCACCAGGGGAGCGTCCTTGACCAGGGCCTCGACGAGCTCCGGCTTGTTGGTGAAGTGGCCGCCGCCCATGACGTCCAGGTAATGGATGGTCGGAGAATCCTGGGGTTTGCTGGCAGCCTGGATGCCGCCCTGGGCCATCATGGTGTTCGCGTCCCCCAGGCGCAGCTTGGTGACAAGGAGGGTCTTCGCACCCGCCTCGGCGGCCATCATCGCGGCGGTTGAGCCTGCACCTCCGCCACCGATGACCAGCACATCCACGTCCCAGTCGACCTGCTCGAGGTCCACGTCCCCTGGCCGGATCGCCGGGTGGGCCTCAAGCACGTCAGCGAACTCGTGGTTCGCGGGGTCCCCCCTGTTGGGTCCGACCAGTATGTTCCGCTTCTGCTCATCCTTGAAGTCGGGGTGATAGTCTCGCAGGACCTCGTTCCCCTGCTCCATGGTCAACCGGGGGTACTGGACCCCGAGACGCTTCGATCGGGTGGCGTTCACCTTCTCGATGCTTTCTCGCATGTAATCTGGATATCCCATAGCTTTTCACCCCCTATGTAGGCTCGATGTCGCGCTTCTTGTAGAGGTCCTTAAGCTCCTCCTCGCTCAGCTTCTTGATGTCCGCCAGCTCCTTGTCGAACTCCCCGTCGAGGATCTGCTGGACCCTCGACTCCAGGTCCTGGGCACGGGCGGCGATATGCGCGGCATACAGACGCCTTGCCAGGATGCCGATGAGGTACTGGGGCATCTCCGCATGGCAGCGGACCGTGCACAGGCCGCACATTATACAATCGAAGCTGGTGTGGGCGGCGCGCTCGATGTCGCCCCTGAGCGCCTCGTTGACGTAGTCCATCACATCGATCTCCTGGGGACAGACCTTCGTGCAGCTGTTGCAGCTCACGCATCTTGCCAGCTCGGGATAGTAGCTCAATATGGTGTTCGCCGTGGGCTCCAATTCCCGTATGTCATAGACGGCCTTCTCCGCCGGGAAACTTGGGATCTGGGTGAGGTACATCCCATCCTCCACCAGGGTCTGGCATGCCAGGCCAGAGTACAGCTTGTAATCGCCACGGCGCCGGAACACGGTGCCACACGCACCGCAGAAGCCTTCCCTGCAACCCACACCCCGCACCAACTTGTACCCGACGTACTCCATCGCCTTCATGATGGTGAGGGATGCAGGGACGGTGTAGGGTTTTCCCATGATGTACACCTCCACCAATTCATCGGTCACGCATATCTCCGATTCCATGACCGGGGGCTCATCGATGGCCTGCAATACCTTGTCATCCGCCATTTTCCTCACCTCCTACCTCGGCTCGAGCTCGTCCTCGAGATATGTCGCCTGGGGGAGCGGGTCGTCCACGGACCTTCCCGCCTTGTAATCGTAGACCGGTTGCACCCGGGAGGCAACGTACTTGAAGGCCCGTCCCACGTTGATGCCCACCGGGCAGGCCTGGGTGCACATACCGCAGCCGATGCATGTGGCCACCATGTGAGCCATGCGGCCCAGGTGGAACATGGCCTTGTCGGTGGGCATGTCCAGCGAACCCCGGTTCCGGGCCCATAGCATCATCTTGTCCCCCTCGTAACGGAAGGTCTGGGATTCGAAGAAGCACTCGTTGCAGTAGCAGACCGGGCATTGCTCCATGCAGTTGTGGCAGACGATGCAGGTCTCCCAGTGCCTGGCGACCCCCTCGGGACCCTGGAGGTGCTCGTCCACCTCCTTTTCTACGGCCTCGGTGGTCTTCACCCTGATGTCCTCGATCTTCTCGATCGTGCTCTCCCGAGCCTCTAGGGCACCCTTAGGCGCCTTGTCCAGGCCACCCAGGAGCGTCTCGTCCTCGGAGACTACTATCACGTGCGTTCCATCCGAACCGAAGGTCCCTAGGAGCATGTCGTGGTACTGCACACGGGTCCAATCGCAGGTCATGCATGCCTCGCGGAGCAGTCCCGGTTCCTCCGCGACCGCGCTCAGGGGGTCCTTGCCGGCATCGACGAGGTCGATGTGGTCCTTTACGGATATGGTCCCGGGACAGTCGACCCCGATGACGACAACATCGCCGAGTCGGACCTGGAGCAGCTTGTGGAGCTCGATGGCGGCCGCGATCTCGCATGGTCGGAGCACGACGCCGATGCGACCCGATGGCGCCTCGAGCTTGGTAAGGCGGGAGACCGAGGTCCCGCCGTTGACGGGCATCACTGGAGCGAAGGGGTCGGCGTCCGCGAGGGCGTCGGGGTCCGTGACCAGAACGTGCATGAAGGTCCTCCCGCCACCCATGGACATGGGTATCATGAGACCGTCCAGATGACCCGAGGTGAGCAACTGCTCGAGATGGGCCAGCGCTGCGGTCGAGGGCGTTTCGCCCTTACCCACCTTTATTATCCTCTCTTCGGCCATGATATCACAGCCCCTTGAGGGGACTTGGCCCCATCCTCTTGATGTCCTCGGTGAACTCGGTTACCACCTTGACGAACTTGGCACCCTCCGAGGCGGATATCCATTCGAACCGGAAGCGCTCGGGATCCAGGGCCAGGGCCTCCAGGATCTTGATCACTCCCGTGAGGCGCCTTCTGGCCCGGTAGTTGCCGGTCACGTAATGGCAGTCTCCCGGATGGCAGCCTCCCACCATCACACCGTCGGCTCCCTCCAGGAGGGCACGGAGCACGAAGGAGGTGTCCACCGAACCCGTGCACATCACCCTGATGGGACGAACGTTGGGGGGGTACTGCATGCGGGAGGTCCCTGCCAGGTCTGCCGCGGATGCGGTACACCAGTTGCAGAAGAACCCCACTATCACGGGCTCGAAGTCGTCGCCAGCGGCGGCCTTGCCCTCTCCTTTCCGGTCCTTGTCGGTCACTGAACCACCTGTCCATTGGTGAAGGTCGTGATCATGTCGAATACCTGCTTCTTGCCGTAGTTGGTCAACGTGGCCGCACCCGAGGGACAGTGGGCGGCGCACCCTCCGCATCCCTCGCAAAGACCCTCGTTGACCTCCGCCTTCCCCGTGACGGGGTCCACGGCTATGGCGCCATAGGCGCAGAAGGTCTCGCAGTACCCGCAGCCGACGCACAGGTCCTGGTCGACGCAGGCGATGATAGGTACCCTCTCAAGATGGTCCTTGGAGAGGAGGGCTATGGCCTTGGCGGCCGCGCCCGATGCCTGGGCCACGGTGTCGGAGATGTCCTTGACGAACTGGGCCGCGCCTGCCAGATATATGCCCGCCGTGAGGGTCTCGACGGGCTGCAGCTTGAGGTGGGCCTCCTTGAGCCACCCGTGCTCGTCCGTCGTGATCCGGAGCTTGGAGGCGAGCTCGTTGACGCCCGATGAGGCCACGGCAGCGGTTGCCAGGACGACCATGTCGACCCTCAGCTCTATCCACTTGCCTGTCAGGGTGTCGGTACCCCAAACGACGATCTTGCCCTCGTCCTCGAACACCTTGGACACCTTGCCGCGGATGTAAAGTACCTTCTCCTCCTCCATGGCCCGCTGGATGAACTCCTCGTATCCCTTGCCGTCGGAGCGGATATCGATGTAGAACACGAAGGCCTGGCCATCGTGGACAGCGTGCTTGTACAGCATTGCCTGCTTGCCCGTGTACATGCAGCAGACCTTGGAGCAGTAAGGTTTGTAGTTCGCAGGGTCACGGGAGCCGATGCACTGCAGGAACGCGATCTCCTTGGGCTCGGTACCGTCGCTTGGACGCTGCACCTTCCCTGCGGTGGGGCCCGAGGGTGCGAGCAATCGCTCGAACTGAATGCCCGTGACAACGTCAGGGATCTTGCCGAGGCCGTACTCGCCGAAGTGCTCCACCGGGAGCACCTCCATGCCCGTGGCGACGATGATGGCCCCTATCTCCAGTTCCTCTATCTCGGTGTTGTCCTCGTAGTGGATGGCCTCGGCGGGGCACTTCTTGGCGCATATGCCGCACTTGCCCTTGAGGAGCCAAAGGCAGTTCTTATCGTCGATCACCGCGCGGTTCGGCACGGCCTGGGGGAAGGGGATGTATGCGGCGGTGCGATTGGCCATCCCGTGGTTGTACTCGGACGGGATCTTCTTGGTCGGACAAACGGTCATGCACACGCCGCATCCGGTGCACTTGGACCAGTCTATGTAGGTCGCCTTGTGGCGGACCTTGGCCTGGAAGTTGCCCACGAAGCCAGAGACCTCCTCGATCTCCGAGTAGGCGTGGATGCGGATGTTGGGGTGCTTGCCCGCCTGGGTCATCTTGGGGGTCAGGATGCACTGGGGGCAATCGAGGGTAGGGAACGTCTCCGACAGGGATGCCATCATGCCCCCGATGGAGGAGGTTCGCTCCACCAGGTGGACCTCGAGGCCCGCGTCCGCGCAATCCAGTGCCGCCTGTATGCCGGCAACGCCTCCACCGATGATCATGACGCTGTGGGTGACGGGCACCTTGATCGTGTGGAGCTCGGTGTTCTGCCTTACCTTTTCCACGGTGGCAAGGATTATCTCGATCGCCTTCTCCGTCGCCCGCTCGGGCTCCTTCATGTGGGGCCACGAGACCGCCTCCCTGATATTGGCTATCTCCACCAGGTAGGGGTTGAGGCCCACGAGGGCAGCGGCGTTGCGGAAGGTACGCTCGTGGAGGGTCGGGGAGCAGTTGGCCATAACGAGACCGTCCAGTCCCAGTTCCTGGATCTTGCCCTGGACCAGGAGTTGGCCCGGGTCGGAGCACATGAATATGTAGTCCTCGGCGTGGGCCACGGCGGGATGCTGGGACACCCGGTCGATGACCTTCGCGATGTCCACGGTCGCAGCGATGTTCAGGCCGCAATGGCATACGAACACACCTATCCGCGGCATACTCAGCCACCCCCCTCGTCCTTGGGTGCCAGGACCTTCTCCTGGAGCACGGGCAGCGGGTCGACGGTGGCGCTCTCCAGGCCCCACTCCTCCTCGGGGAGGTCGAAGGCGATGGCCATCAGCGATGTGAAGTAGAGGACCGGGATGCCAGGGAAGCGAGGCGCTATTGACGAGATCACGTCCTGCCGATCGTCCAGGTTGAACTCGCACAGCGGGCAGGAGGTGACCACCAGGTCTGCTCCCCTTTTGATCGCATCCGAGAGGATCCGATGGCACTTCTCCGCCACCATCTCCGGTCGGTCCACGGTCTCGTAGGAACCGCAGCATTCGACCTTGAAAGGTGAGTCCACCACCTCCGCTCCGAGGGCCTCCAGCAGGTCGTGCATCACGCGGGGCTCCTCCCGATCGTCGATGCCCGCTTCGGTCGGTCGGACCAGGGTGCATCCGTAGTAGGGCGCGACACGCAGGCCTTCCAGAGGGCGGACCACGCGTTCCTTGACGGCCTCGAACCCTACGTCGTCACGCAGCAGCTCCAGGATGTGCATCACACGAATGCCACCCTCGTAGTCGACCTCGTCGTAGAGGAAGTCGTTGAGCTTCTGGAGCTTCTCCTCGTCCGCGTCGAACATCATGGCGGACAGCTTGAGGGTGCTGTAGCACATGCTGCAGATGGTGACCACCCTGTCCGAGCCCTCCTCCTGGACCCGGATGAGGTTCCGGGCGGGTCCCAGCTGGTGGATGAGGTCGTCGGTGGTCATGGAGTACACCGTGCCGCAGCAGGTCCAGCGTTCCCACTCGCGCATCTCGATGTCCAGCTCCCTCATCACCGCCTTGGCCGAGACCTCGAAGGGAAGCGCATCTGCCTTGCAGGTGCAACCGGGAAAGTAGGGTATGGTTTCCATGTATTGTCACCAAAAGCTCACTGTGAATACTTCCGCGTGCACGCGATGATGGCGATCGGTGGGAGCTGGGCCCTCTGCTCGGGCGTGAGGTCCCTTACGTTCACGTGGTCGCCGTAATCGGCCTTCCGGAGGTTGACCTGGCGAA
>JAUVEQ010000284.1 GCA_030594725.1 Methanobacteriota archaeon | reverse complement strand
CATGAAGGAGGCCGAGTCCGCTGCCGTCCGCGACGAGGTGGGGGACGTGATGGTCTGGGGCAAGGGTAACACCATCAGGCTGTCCACCAGCATCAACGCTGCTGTTTCCGCGTCCAAATCAGCGCTGGTCGCCGCCATGCTCATCGCCTTCTCCATAGGCATGATAACGATGTGGATCGCCTAGGCGGACCCCCGGGTCGGAAGGACCTGTGGATCCTTATTGCTAGTGGGAATGGCTATAGTTGTTTGTAGGTATTATTTCCAACAATCACAATATCACTACTGTCCTTCTTTTTAACAAGGACCAATCCCGAATATTGGCAGTAGCCTCGGCTACCTTCTCATTCGCATCCACGCGGCGACGACTATCACCACGATTATCATGACAAAACCGATGACGATGGCGACCCAGAGATCGATGGGGGAACTCGAGCCCTCATCATCGTCCTCTATCTCGCCCTCCACGATGAAGTTGAGACCCCGGTAGACGGAGGCGTTCCCGTCGCTCACCTCCAGGATCAGGTAGTGCTCTCCAGGATGCATGTACCTGAGGTCCACGTCCGCGCTATGGCCATGCTCGATGCTCAGGCTCGGCTCCCGCCAGACATAGGTCAGATCGTCGCCGTCGGGGTCGTAGGCATCAGCCTCAAGCCCCACGGTATCGCCCCATTGGTAGACCGTTCCGTTCTCGGGGAGGACCGATGTGATAACGGGCGGATTGTTGACGGCAGATACGATCTGGGGTCCGGCTGTCATGAACAGGAGGGTTAAAACCATCATGGTCAGGAGCAAGCATTGGTACCGCGGTTTCTTTGCTGCCATTGGCATTCTACCCACCACAATCGTTGGGCTATTAATTCATTGAAAGGATATATAACAATCCATCGTCGCTCTATGCACGATCATAGCCTGTGATGAGCTTGGGAAAGGCAAGATTTATATTTTTATCTATGAATAATACAGTAGGATTTTGAAAGTGAAAACCGCTTCGAAAGTATGAAAACCCTATGTTCTCACGTCGATCACCTGCCCTGATGGTTCTATTGCTCTTGGTTGTACGACCAAGGAGAAAGTGGAACCTCCGACAATCTTGAAATTTGCCGAATCCCCTGATCGTCGGGATCATTTTCCAGTTTCTTTCCGACGGTCCTTATTGCCGGTTGAATACTATCGGGCCTACTATCCTCTGGTAGTTGCCATAGATTCGTTGATGGCTATCGATGCAGAGGTATTCACTAACCTCCATCTAGGGCGCATATACGAAAAAAACCCATATACGTGAGTTAGGGTGAACGAGATGATGATGGGATCTGAGCCCATCGCTGATCGGGACATGTTTCACGTCCTGACTGGAGGGCGAACCTGAACTGGAGCAGAGTGACCCTAGGCAAGACTGGGGTCCTGTCTCCCCCCGCCCTTTCGCAGCGATTTCAAGAAACGGTCCATCATCACGAAGGCGTCCGCAGCGAGCCTTTCCCCCATAGCCTCGTCGGATGGCTGGAGGAAGGTGGCTACCCAGGCGGGTCCCTCCGCTCCAATGCTCCGGAACTTGTGTGCTATGATGTCCAGCCCAAATGACACCTCCGCGTCATTCACCCACTCGGCGACGACCCTGGCAACTTCCTCGGGTCCCTCCAGGCAGTGACCAACGACGGAGTAGACGTCGTAGGCGTCCTTCTCCTTGTACCGCTCCCCCAGGACTATCCCCTTCATCCCGATGCAGCCGGGTATGTCAAGCATCCTGACCTGGCACTCCGCCTCTCCTCCGTCGTGTAGGGGGCCCTCCAGATCCCGGAGGAAGTTGTGCCGGAAGGCGATACCGCATCCCTTCGCCACCCTGGCCGGGAGGTCTGGCTGCACTTGGCGGTGCCGGTGCCTCTCCGTCTCGCTGGAGGTGATGAAGTCCACCTGGATATCGACCACCCGTCCGCCCCCCGGCACCTTCTTGGTGAAGCTGAATGGTATCTCCTCGCCGGTCCTGGAGAGGCGTCCCGAGTAGCCCCTGCTCTCGAGGAGCTGAACGATAGTGGCGTAGCTCTCCCTGTCGACACGTTCAGGATCGACGGCAAGGTCGATGTCGATGGAACCGATGTGCACGAAGTCGCCCCGCCCGTGCTCCTCGACGAGCAGGTAGGGGACCCATCCGCCCACCAGCACCATGGAATCCCTGTATGATCCCAGGGCGAGGGCGATCTCCAGCAGGGCCGACATGGAGGTCCTGGTGAGATCTGGGTCGTAGTCCTCAAGCAACCTTGGGGCCGTGCTCACACCCCCACCACGGTCTCGCGCAGGTGCTCCGCCTGCTCCTGGCCCCTGGCGGGCCAGTTGTACAGGTCAAGGTACAACTGGAGGTCGGAGACGACGGTCACGCCACCCGTTCGCCTCGACCCGAACATCACCCCTTCGTCGTCCGGCTTTGATAGGTGGACGTTGCCTCCGAACTCCACGGGCGTTAGGTCCAGGGCATCGACGATGGGGTCGACCGTCCCGATAACGTACACGTGCACGTCCGATGAGCGAACGAAGGGGGCCACTAGGGAGACCCCAGCACCCAGTGTGAGGGCCCATTCATCATCCTCAAGGTCTCCCATCCTCTCGACAAGATCCTCCTGCAGCCTGACTGGGCTGTGGTAACCGGTCCACTCCTGTGGGACGTAAGCCTCACGCCACATGTCCAGGAGCCCACCCGGGTCCGTGAGTTGAATAGCGCCCCAGGCCTTTTCCACCAGGTCCTCGCCAGAGAGCCTGTCGAGGACCTTCTTGACGTGGCCCAGGCTCACGCCGCTCTCCCTCGACAGTTCCGTCATCGTCCACTCCCGGTCGGGCTCCGCGAAGAGCCTCCTCGCCACCCACGACGCCTTGGTGGAAAAGAGGCTGCGGAGCTCTCTCCTCTCCCTCCTCGGGCTCTCCCTGCCCGAGCGCTCGACGAGGAGGCCGGGCACGTTCAGGTAGGCGTTCCCCACGGTGTCCAAGAAACTAAGGCCCAGGATCTTGCAGAGGTCCCGACCCCTGGAGCTGACGAAGGGGGCCACCACCACGGGGTGACCTCGCAGCTGCTCCCCGGCCGCCTCGACCTCGCCGGCGAAACGCTGGAGCATCCGCGGCTCGCCCACCTGACGGACCCCGACCTGGAGGGTCACGACCCTCCTTCCGACGAGGACCTCCACGACCAGGTCCACTGCTTGGCCACCCTCTGCCGGGTGCGGTGGCCTGGAGCCTCTCCATTCCACGCCCTCCACCTCCTCGATGAGGGCTTGGAGCAACTCGGAGGCTCTCTCCGCCCCCAGGTAATTTTCATTATTTTTCAAATTTTCACCGGCTGGTGAAAATAGTTGTTTCAGTATATATTGATTACTATAGGGGGTGGGTGAATGTGAAGGCCAGGGTCCTGGCCACTTCGATAGGTCTGCGTGTTGATGGGACAGGGTAGCTGGCGACGCTGAACTGAATGTTCGTTGCCAGGGAGAGGCGGAGGGATCTGGAGGAGAGGGAGAGGTTCTCTACGATGGCCAGGACATTAAACCCGCCAACAGTCCTTACCGTTGGACGTTCCGTCCCTGCGATCCCGATCTCCCGGGAAGCTCACTTCTCGGTCATGAAGGGATACCTGTAGTCCTTGGGAGGGTCGAAGGTCTCCTTTATGGTCCGGGGACTGCACCACTTGAGCAGGTTGATGGCGCTCCCGGCCTTGTCATTGGTCCCCGAGGCCCGGCCGCCGCCAAAGGGCTGCTGGCCCACGACCGCCCCCGTACACTTTTATAGGCGTCGCGACAATCTAATCAGCAGCGGTGGCCAGCACCGTGCCGAGGGGTTGAATGGACTCAGGAACACGAAAGTTCGTGAGCATCGTCGTGGTAGTGATGACATTGTCCATCGTCCTCTTGCTGGTCTCCGCAGGGCTTCTGAGCCTCATCACCATCCCAGACATGCCAAATGTTACACCCGAGGATGAGGACCGGCTTGTGGGTCAGCCGATCCGGATCACGGACCGTCAGGAGTGGGTGGGATGGAACGGGACCCTGACGCGTCCCATCTCCATTGAGGATGGAGGTCATTTCACACTCGACGGGTGTAACATCACAATACTGATGGAGGACCTGGTCCTCTGGCACATGTGTCCCTTCTGGGTTAGGGATGACGGGCACATGGTGATTCGGAATTCCACAATCCGCTTGATCCAGGACCCGAGATTGGAGACGGCATTCTTCTTCAGCCGGTTCGTCAACACTAACTGGGGTAAAAACGAGCCT
>JAUVEQ010000250.1 GCA_030594725.1 Methanobacteriota archaeon | reverse complement strand
CGACCATCGTGTCCGTCCCGACGTTGCCCACGGCATCCGTCACCGTGAGGTTGATCTGGTACTTGCCAGGCACTGAGAAGACGTACTTGGCCTCGTCGCCGATGAGGACGACCTCCACACCGTCCTCGTCGAAGGACCATCGGAAGAGCCCGGTCCTGTGGAAGCTGGGATCGTTGTCGGAGGAACCCGAGCCGTCCAGCGTGACCACGAGGTTCTCGTCGACGACCTGGTCGATCCCTGCCCGGGCGACCGGTGCCTTGACGTCGATCAGGTACAGAACGAAATGGGAGCTTCTGTTGACGAAGTGGTCACCCTGGTAGTTGACGCCCTCTCGGGTATCATCTATCGTTATCTCGTGGGGCGTCTTCCAGGTGCGGTCACCGTCCTCGTCCGTGAACTCGTAGAGCCGCATGATCTGATCGGCCAGGGAGGTGTTGATCACCTCCTCGCCCGTCGCGTCCGTGACGATGAGGTACTCTGGAGTAGAGAGCGTTCCTCCCCAGGGGAGTGAGGGTTCGACGGTCACGAACCACAGCACCTCGACCCGTCCCCCACCGGTCGACAGTACGGAGGTCCTGTTGAGGGTGGTGTTGAGGAGCCATGCATCACCGCCGTCGCTGGCGTCCACATCGTATCCCGTGCGGCCCGGGACCGCCTGAATGGTGCAATTGCGCATCTCGACACGACTGCCCACGTGATACGCCCTTATTCCCGTTCCCTGGAGGTCGATCACCGAGCAATCCTCGAGGTGGATTATGGAGCCGTTCACCTCAAGTGCCGAGCCGATCACACCGTCGAAGGTGCATCCCTTGACGGAGACCTCGGAGCCGCCCCTGACCCGAAGACCCACTTGTGACGACGACAGGTATAGGTCCGTGATGGTGATTAACAGGGAGCTGTCGATATCCAAGCATGCCAGGTCCCAGGAGGGGCATCCGTTGAAGGTGCTATCGCTGATGCGGCTCCCGCCGGAGTTGTCGTGGACCTTGAAGGTACCATTTGTGAACACGCAATCGGAGACGATGAAACCACCAGGTCCGATGATCATCATACCCTGGGTGACCTGGACCCGCCGCAGCGTCACGCTGTTCGTGGCGAGAACGCCCGTGCTCACGTTGGCATTCGAGAGGCTGCAATCGACCATCAGCAGCGAGCCCGCGTGCAGGTCCTCCAACCCCCAGACCGTGTAGTTGGACACCGTAACGTTGGAGAGGATCAGGATGGGCCTCTCCCCCACCACGGACTCCAACAACATGGCCATGGGGACAAGCCCGGCCCCCTCGAAACTGCAGCCCCTTATGACGAGGGACGAGGAGAAGGTGCCCCGCATCTCCCAAAGGGCGACCGAGGACGTGAAATCACAATCGATCAACTCTGGTCGGGATGTCCCGTTCATGAGCAGCGACTGCCTGTTGTCCCGGAAGATGCAGTTCCTCAACACGGGAAGGGAACCCTCGAGTCTCACGGCAAGCTCGCAATCGGCGAAGGTCACGTTCCCGATGGCCGCCGCGTCTCCCAGGGCCTCCAGAGCGGCTGCCCGACCGACGACCCCGCCACCGTGGAATGCGGAGCTCTGGACGACCAGGCTTCCCCGGGATCGGACCGAGTACGGGGCCAGTGAGCCCCCTCCCCAGAGCCGCGATCCGTTCACGATGCGCAATGCCGACAGGAGGGAGGAGGAGATGCCAGAATCCGAGGATGAGAGGCCGAGGAAGGTCAGGTTCCCGTGGCTGATGTTGAGGCTACCCCCCGGGTTCACCGTGAACCATCCACGGAACCTTGCTGAGGAATTGACCAGCTCGGAATGGCCGTTGCACGTCCACGACACGTCGGAGACCGCGTCGCCGTCGATGGCCATCGGACAGTCGTAGAAGGAGCCGTCCTGGATGTCGAGGTCGGACCCCGAGGTTGCCACCACCGCCCTTGGGGTTCCGAAGAAGACCGTGTTCGCCAGGACATTGCTCATCCCAGAATCCGTGAGGTCGACCCCAACGCTGCAATTGCTCAGGACCAGATGATCGATCCTGTTGTTGTGGGTCTGGTTCCCAATTATCCTGACGGCGGTGGGCGATGACACGATGGTGAGGTTGATGAGGGAGCAGTCGCGTGAACCATTCCGGATCTGGACGGCCGTGGCGTCCATCTGGGACAGACTGGAATCGCGCAGCACGACCTGCATCGAATTGATGATATCGACAGCCACGGAGGCCTCGAACACCGAGGTGGTGGTCACTGTCACGTTGGTGCACTCCACTAGGACAAGGGCATCCGTTCCGGACGTCAGCAGGCAGTCGGTCACAATGACATCCGATGTGCCTGACATCGAGATGAGGCCATGGGAGCCGTTCACTTGGCAAAGGTCTATCCGAAGGTTACTGGATCGGATAAATGATATCCCCTGGGAACCGGCATCGATGCTGCAACCCGTGAGCACAAGAGCTGTGGAGTTCACTGATGAGAAGCCTGTCATCGCAGCTCCCATGGATACAACGTTGGTCAGGGTGACATTGGTCGAATCGACCATAGAGATCGACACGTTGCCACCCGTGAGCGTGGCCTGTGATATCGTCAAGTTGCCAGGATAGGGCAGGGAAGTGTTGATGAGCACCACAACGTCGACTGCGGTCGCATCTATCCTGTCCAGGACAAGGTCCCAATAACTTTCCAGGTAGATGGCGACCTTGGGTTGGCCCCGGATGGTGACGTTCGTGATCGAGCTCTCGCGTACCCTAGTGAGGTGAACCGCGTTGTTCATGAACGAACCGTTGGAGGTGAGTCCATCCACTTTGAGCTCAAACAGAAGGTCCGCATAGAGACCTGTGTGCGTGATGTTGGTCAATGTGAGGTTCTGGATATTGGTCAACGAGCCGGTCACGTTGACCCCATAATCACAGTCCTTGATGTGGACGTCCTCGATGGAGTTGTTATTATAGTCCACTATCAGTCCGGTTCGACAGTTCCTTATTGTGCAGTTGCGGATCAGGTTGTTGTTCGATGATAGTCTTAGGCCAGCGAGGATTGTTCCCGAACCTACACCCTCGATTGTGGAGTCTGTGATGGTGAGGGGAGCAATGGAATCGGTGTACCATTTGAAACGATATCCGGCGCTTCCATTCGATACCAGCGAACCGTTGACCACCGACATCGAACCACCGTTGGCCACCCGGATATAGTTCTTGCCATGCTCTTCTCCGTTCAGGATGTAGAGGCTTGAGTTGTCGATCAGGAGATCCTGATCTTCGTAGAAGGTAGCGAAAACGATCGTCCCGTTGAGGATCACCGTGGTGTTGATGACCTTCGTCTCATGACGGATCCACCACGTAGCCCCCGACCCGATACCCGAGTCGATCCCTGCGATCGTTTGGTCCTGGTAGTGGCCATCGTAGAGCCCTAACCAACCGTTCTCAACTTGGATGCCCCAATTACCACCGATGAACCTTCCGGCCGTGACGGTCACACCAGATCCCCTGGTGAGCACACCTCTCTCGCATGAGGTGAAATTGTGGTACTTGAGGTCGATCCCGCTGCATCCACTACCGATCCATATCCCAGCGTACGACATGTTGACGAAGAAGTTGTTACTAACTGTGGGGTCTGAGACGTTGACCAGGGCCAGCCCAGAGTAGCTATCCTGGAAGGTGGAGAAATACACCGTTGTGTCGTTGGCCTCGCTGTAGATACCGGCCCGGAGGATGCCCAGGGGCGACCCGTAACCCGCGCCCTGGACGGTGCTGTTCCACATGGACAGGTGGGCTTCCGACCCCACGATGGCGTACCACGGCTCGCCCGCTGTGCCGTTCGTCAGCTCCGTGCCCTGTGCCGTGTCCAGGGTCCCATCGGAGAGCACAATGATGCCAAACTCGCCAGGGAAGGTGCAGTTCATGACCAGGGTCGAGTTCACCAATTCCAGGACGCCGTTGGCCTCGATGGTCAGGTTACCATCCAATACCATCGTCTGGTTGGTGTACGTCAGGACGTCCCCGGGGTCCACCACCCAGTCTTCCGAGAAGGTGGTCGTCCCCCCGTCGACGAACGGAGGGTCCGGGTCGGCGGATGCCGAGATCGCCACAAGGGTCGCGATGAGGGCGAGACCTGCAACGGCGAGGAAACGTCGGCAGAAGGAACAGCCACTCATCCAGATCGCGGAATTTATATTGGTCACTGCTTAAAACGTTATCGACCCAGATGAGGGTGGTGGTAATGGGTATTTGTTTAGCACAACATATCGTCGCACTCAACTTGGGGGCTCGTTGTCCCCCTCAAGGGCGCAATACCAGGCGCCCCGGCGATGGCCATATAGGCACACGCCCTACTGCCAATGTTCACAGCACCGTTGAGGTCCGCGTTGTACTCCCCGCAGGACGGACATACGAAGCGACCCTGGCTCGGTCGCCTCCCATCCTGGTGACAGATACGACATTCGCGAGACGAGTACGCCTCATCGACCTTGATGACGGGCACTCCCGCCCAGGCGGCCTTGTACTCGATGAACAGGGAAAGGCGGTTGAAGGGCATCGCGTTCACGATACGGTTCACCCGTCTCCCCCTCGAGCCCTTCCGGATGCCGGAAAGGTCGCCGATGGCGATCACCGCGCCCATATCCCTCGCCTGTTCGACGAGGGAGGCCGCGATGACATGTAGCCTGGCATCGACCTTCCGGTGCTCGGTGTGGCCGACACGCTTGATGACCCGGAGAAGCTTGCGCCTCCCGAGCCGTTTGCGTAGCCAGGCATAATGCCTGCGAATGCTGCGGACCTCCCTGCC
>JAUVEQ010000298.1 GCA_030594725.1 Methanobacteriota archaeon | reverse complement strand
GATCACGGTGGCCGATGCGCTGGGCAGGAGCGATAACATGGCGAGGGCCATGAATGCGGTAATCACCAAGTAGATCGTGATTCTAAGTTTTCTATCCATCGTGGACATCCCCCAGTAGGACGACTATGGCAGGCATTGGACGCGTACCATATGAACCTTTCACTCATGTTCACTTGGGCCAGCGGGCATCCGACGGGTACACTGGCTGACGGAAATGTTGATTAGCCAGGAGCACAATAGAGTGGCAACTGGCTAGATTCAGGAGGGATGGTAGCGCCTGGCACAGCCTTCAACATAGCCGACGAGCTGGCGAAGAAGCAGAAGGAGATCTCAGTCTCCGAGTTCTTCGAACGTAACAAGCAGCTGCTAGGCTTCGACAGCCCCACCCGTGCTATCATCTCCTCCGTCAAGGAGGCCGTCGACAACTCCCTGGACGCCTGCGAGGAGGCGGGCATCCTGCCCGAGATCCTGGTGAGCATCGAGGAGGTCAACAAGAAGCGGAGCATATACAAATTGGTGGTGGAGGACAACGGGCCAGGGATCGTGCGAAAGCAGATCCCCAACGTGTTCGGCCGCCTTTTGTACGGTTCCCGCTTCCACGCCATCCGCCAGAGCCGGGGTCAGCAGGGTATCGGGATAAGCGCCGTGGTCATGTACTCCCAGCTCACCACGGGACGGTCCACCGTCGTCCGTTCCAAGACGGGCCCCCGGAGACCCCCCCACGAGATCGAGCTGAAGTTGGACACCAAGCACAACCGCCCCGACGTCCTTCGCGACGAGGTCATCCTGTGGGACGAGAAGGAGCACGGCATCCGTTTCGAATGCCATATGGTGGCCCGGTACCAGCGGGGCAGCAAGTCCGCCTACGAGTACCTGCGGTCGACCGCGATAGTCAACCCCCACGTCCGCATAGTCTTCCGAGAGCCTGACGGCCGCGTGATCACCTTCCATCGCGCCACCGACAAGCTACCCCGTCCCGCCACGGAGATCCAGCCCCATCCCATGGGCATCATGCTCGGTACCCTCCTCAAGATGGCCAAGGCCACCGCGGAGCACAAGATGACCAGCTTCATGCAGAAGGAGTTCTCCCGCGTCTCGGCCCGGGTGGCCAAGGAGGTGTGCGCCAGGGCGTATATCGACATGGACATGCGGCCCGCCGACCTATCCGGCGAGCAGGGCGAACGCATCGTCCAGGCGTTCCATACGGTCAAGATCATGGCTCCCCCGACGGACTGCCTCTCCCCCATCGGCCCGATCCTCACCCGCAAGGGCCTGAAGAAGGAGACCAAGTCGGACTTCATCGTCACCGCGACCCGGCCCGCCACCGTGTACTCGGGCCATCCCTTCCAGGTGGAGGCGGGCCTTGTGTACGGTGGCGACCTCTCCAAGGAGAGCAGCGTGACCATCCTCCGGTTCGCCAATCGCGTACCCCTGCTGTACCAGCAGGGGGGCTGCGCCATAACCCACGCCATCGAGAAGGTGAACTGGCGCCGCTACGGCCTGGACCAGCGGGGCGGTAAGGGCATCCCCCACGGACCGATGCTCCTCATGGTCCACGTGGCATCCACGCAGATACCCTTCACCAGCGAGTCCAAGGAGGCCATCGCCGACGACCCGTCCATCCTCGCCGAGGTGGACAAGGCCCTCCGGGAGATCGGTCGCAACCTGCAGCGCCACGTGAAGAAGAAGGCCCGGTTGTCGAAGATGAAGGACAAGGAGGACCTGATACGGCAGGTCCTGCCCCTCATCGCGAAGAAGTCGGCCGAGATCCTCGACCGACCCGCCCCGCCCATCGGGCCGATCATAGCAAAGATCATGAACATGGTGCTACTGGATGGAGAGGTCACCTACGATCCCAAGGGCAAGCGCCACAACATCACCATCAAGGTGACCAACTACACCCGGGCGGCCAAGACCTTCTCCCTCTTCAACCTGATCACCACCGAAGCACAGATGTTGCCCGCCGAGCCCAAGCCCAAGGTCGAGAACGATGACCTCCTGGGTTGGCGCATATCCCGCATGCCCGTGGGTTCGGTCTGGGAGTTCAAGTACCAGCTCCTGGGCACCGAGGCCGACGATTTCTCCCTCGAGGACCTGGACCTGTACGTCGAGGACCTGGACCCGGAGATGGCCAACGGCGTCGAGGCCTGGGACCAGGAGGCCTACGACGACATGCACAGGGAGGCAAGCGGCGAGCATCCCGAGGGTTGGGTCGAGGTGGACGACACGGCGGTAGAGGGCGAGGAGGGCGAGGAGGACGAGGAGGAAGGGGTCATGGGACCGACACCGGAGGCCGGGGTCGAGGCCGGACCAGAAGCGGAGCCGGAGCCCGAGCCGGAACCCGAGCCGGAACCCGAGCCGGAACCCGAGCCCGAACCCGAACCCGAACCCGAGCCCGAACCCGAGCCGGAGCCGGAACCTGAGCCGGAACCTGAGCCGATGCCAGAGCCGGAGCCCGAACCCGAGCCGACGCCTGAGCCCGAGCGGGACCTCGTATCGGAGCTCGAGGACGCCCTGGACGAGATGGATGCTCCCGAGAAGGAGACGCCCTGGGACCTCAATGGCGAGGCGGCGGAGGCCTCGGCCGAGCCTGTGAAGGAGCCCCCCATCAAGGTGGCCACCGTGAAGGGGTCCGAGGAGAAGGACATCAAGACGATCCTTGACGCCCTGGACCCCAAGGAGGGAGGGCGCAAGCAGACCGGGTTGGCGGATTTCGATGATGAGTTCAGAATGGAGGTGAGCGATTGACCGGTGCCAAGCGAGAGGGAAGGGACTACGAGGAGGTGCAGAAGAAGCTGTACACCATCGCCGAGGAGATCTACGATTCCATCGAGGACCTGCAGATCCCCCACATGTCCCTGCCCGCCCGGACCAAGAAGAACATAGTGTTCAACAAGCAGCACCACGTGTGGAAGTACGGCAAGTCCAGGACCCAGCGGACGGCCAAGGACCTTACCGGGGCGTACTCCCTCCTGCGCACCCTGTACCTCATCGAGTTCATCGGCGACATGATAGAGAACTCCAAGTCCTCCACCCTGAGGGAGATGTACTACATCTCCGAGGGATGGGACCTGGCCAAGTTCCACGAGCAGGACGAGTCCAACCGCCTTGCCGAGGACCTGGAGATCGTCACCATGTCGATGCGGGAGGACTTCAAGCTCCGCCCCGAGGAGGACGGCGCCCGCATCATCGGCGACCTCACCCTGCAGGAGACCAACCGCAAGGGCATCAAGAAGAAGATCAATTGCCGGGACGATGTGGGGGACTCCGGTTACGGCATCCCGTACAACGTCGAGTCGGACAAGATCAAGTTCCTGGACGCCGACGCCGACTTCATCATCGCCCTGGAGACCGGCGGTATGTTCGACCGGCTGGTGGAGAACGGCTTCGACGAGACCCACAGGGCCATCTGCCTTCATCTCAAGGGCCAGCCCGCCCGGTCGACCAGGAGGTTCATGAAGCGCCTTTCGGAGGAACAGAACATCCCCGTCATCGTGTTCACGGACGGAGACCCCTGGTCCTTCCGCATATTCGCGTCCGTGGCCTTCGGGGCCATCAAGACCGCTCACCTATCGGAGTACCTGGCCACGCCCACGGCCCAGTTCCTCGGCGTGACCCCCTCGGACATCGTCAACTACGACCTGCCCTCGGACAAGCTCACCGATGGCGACATCCAGGCCCTCAAGGCCGAGCTCACCGATCCCCGCTTCAAGGACGGGTTCTGGCAGGACGAGATCAAGCTGCAGCTCAAGCTGGGCAAGAAGTCCGAGCAGCAGGCCCTCGCCAAGTACGGCCTGGACTTCGTCACGGACACGTACCTGCCCGAGAAGCTGGGACAGATGGGTTTCTGAGCTGATATCGTCCGTTGTGTCATCACGTACGTCCCCAGGTACGGGGCCGCCTCGATACGAACGGGCCGATGGATAGAATATATTTAATTATCCAACCACCAATATACAATCGTGGGTTGGTTATCAAGACACACCTATAGGGGTAGCTCTGAGGATGCCGCTAATCCTCATGTTGCTCTAAGGGACAAGAAGGGTAATCGCATCTTCAGACCTAGGTACTCCACTAAG
>JAUVEQ010000004.1 GCA_030594725.1 Methanobacteriota archaeon | reverse complement strand
GAAGGGCGGCCGACTCGTCGGCCTTCCTGAACTCGGTGTCGTAATCGTCCGTCACCGCGGGTTCCAGGAAGATGGACCGGATCTCGTCGGCGTGCTCCACCTCCACATCCTTGACCCGCTGGACGCCCTCCAGGTCCCTGTGGGCCTTCAACAGCTTTATGGCGCTCTTGGGGCCGATGCCCTTTATTCCCGGATTGAAGTCCGTTCCCACGAGTATGGCAGCGTCCACCAGTTGCTCCCGTGTCAGCCCCATCGCCTTGAGGTTCTCCCGAAGGTCCACCCGTTCGGGCACCACCTGGACGTACTCTCGACGGCCCCTGCCGGGCAACTTCCGTCGGCCCGAGAGGGTTGCATTGCGGACCAGCAGTTCCGAACCGAAGAGCAGGCTGTCGTAGTCCTGGGAGGCCACGGCCCAGACGGCCCCCTTGGCGTTCATGTACGACGCCTGGGCCTCGCCATCCCCGAGTGCGTCCACCCAGGGAACGCCCATGGCGTCGAGCAGGTCCTTGACCTCTGCCACCATCGTCTTGTCCAGCACGCTGGTCTGCTGGGCCTTCATCCGGGCCCCCTCGATGTCCCCCTCATCCAGCGCGACCTTCCAGTCCTTCCTCGCCCTCTCCCGCACCTCCCTGCGGGCATCCAGGGTCTCCTTCTTGAGAGGATGGGGTGGACCGTCGAAGACAAAGACCATCCTGACCCCCTTGGCCATGATGCTGGAGGTGCGGTACAGCACCCCGGACAGGTGGGACGTGACCCGACCCTGGGAGTCCATGAGGGGTGTGCCATCAGGCTGCCGGATCGAGCTCAGGTACTGGTAGATCGTATTGTAGGCGTCCAGGGCAAGCACCCTTCCCTCCCAGGCACCGATATCCTCCTCGGGATGGACGACCAATATATCACGGAGATTGATCCCCACGGGGCCCACCTGGAACGCAGAGACCGGTCCTCGGCCTCAACGGGTCCACTTGTAACCTTCAACGGGGAAGGCGACTGCCGTCTCGGTCTTGAACCACTCGGCGAACTGTCCGACGAACTCCACTGCCGTCGTCTCGTCCGGAGCCTCGAATATTATGATGGCGTCATTGGAGGAGAAGACCCCCAGGTACTCGCGGATTGTAACCCCGGAGGGCACCGTAGGGTTCTTCAGGGCGCGAATGGCCTCGACGAACATCCCCGGTTGTGCTGCTAGGTGGGTCGCGAACAGCATGTATTCACCTTGCGCTAGTATGCGGACGGATGTATATAATGCCGTTGCCCGAGGGACCTTCATCGGACTATCAGCACGGGCACATCGCTGTGACGTGCGACGTGGTCAGCCACGGAGCCGAGGGCGAAGCAGGACACCTTCTCGACCTTGCCCACCCCGACAACTATGACCGATGCCTCGACCTCCCGCCCCACCTGGACGATGATGGGGCCTGGAGAGCCACGGCGTACAAGACCGACCGCCTGGACCCCGTGGCGCTCCACCACCTCCACGGCGGTGGCGTTTATCATGAGGTGCGCATCCTCGGCGGACATGGCATCCTCGGGGCAGACCATG
Organism: Methanobacteriota archaeon; assembly: GCA_030594725.1. Lineage (GTDB taxonomy): Archaea > Thermoplasmatota > DTKX01 > DTKX01. Next base: position 21,744 of record JAUVEQ010000004.1, on the reverse strand, counting down.
TCACCCAAGGTCCCCGAGGCCGAGCCGTCTGTCACCACGTAGAGCAGGATGAGGGAATCGGCGTCGGCCAGTAGGGTCACCGCCCGCTGGATGGCCTTGCGCGATATCTCGGTGTCATCGTAGGCGACCAGAACGGTCCTCATCACGATGCGATTGGCACGGTTAGTATATGAGAGCTAGTACCGTCATTGGTCGGGTTCGGAGCGGCACAGGATTAATATATGGAGCAACGCTACGCCCGGCCTACCATGCCCGTGCCCGGAGCACTCTACCAGGAATGCGAACCCTGCGAGGACATCACCCTACACGAGGTGGTCCACGGAAAGGTCTCCGGAAAGAAACTGGAATTGCAGCTCCGATGCAAAGAGTGCGGCACGAAGTCGTTCCAGGTCCAGAAAGAGGTGGAGATGTCCAATGTCAAGGTCGTGATCTCCGATGGTGATCAATCTCGAAAGACCTCCATGGACATCGAGTCCGACGAGGTGCTGATGGTGGGCGACGAGCTGCTCGTGGACGGCATACCTGTCCAGATCCGTGGGATAGAGTTGGGCACCGATAAGCGGGTCGATTCGGCCCAGGTGAGCAAGATCGGGACACTCTGGACGGTCAAGTTCGACAAGGTGGTCGTCAAGTTCTCCATCAACGTGGGCCCGCGCACCAAGGCGGGTAGCCAGATAGCTGCTCCCGACGAGGAGTACACCGTTGGGGAGATGGTCGAGGTGGCAGGCCTCGAGGCCGTCATCCACCGCATCAAGACCTGGGACAGGGTGATGCAGAGGGGATCGGCAGAGGCACGGGACATAAGGCGCATCTACGGTAGGGCCATCAGAGGGCCTCGGAGATGATCGGCTCAAGGGAGGTTCGGAACATGGGCAAGACCCCAGTGATCTACGTGTATGGTATCTCGGATTCAGGCAAGACGCGGCTGGTGGAGAGGTTGCTCCTGGAGCTCATCCAGAGGGGGCACAGGGTCGGGACGGTCAAGCTGTCCAAGTCGGAGGCACTCGACCTGGACCCCGAGGGAAAGGACACCCACCGGCACCTCAGTGCCGGCTCGATGGTGACCGCCGCCACGAGCAGGTCCAACTCCGCCGTCTTCATGCCAAAACCCCAGGGCCTTGACAGGCTCATCGAGATGATGACGGTCACTGGAGAGCTGGACCTGGTGATCGCGGAGGGACTCGGCGATGACACGCCCGACACCGCCCCCAAGATAGCCGTGGGCGAGGTCAAGGGGATCGCCACGGGGACGGTGATCGAACTACCCGGTCCAGACGCGGAGATAGGTAGCCTGCTCCATATAATAGACCGGATCCTGACCAAGAGGGAGGGGACCGTCTCGGTGGAGCTCAAGGTCGGGGGGACCGAGGTCCACCTCAAGCCGTTCGTGCAGGACTATCTCGAGGGGACGGTCCGCGGCGCGGTGGGTGCGCTCAAGGAGACCGGAGGGACCGGTGATGAGATCGAGCTGCGCCTGCCCAAGCGCGGCATCGAGTGACGTGCCGTCCCCGATTTCGAAGCGTTGATATACGGGAGATGGCCATCTCGAACCGATGCAGGCGGGTATAATCCTGGCCGGGGGGCGTTTCGCCCGCTTCGGCCGGGACAAGAACCTTGCACCCCTGGGAGGCAAACCCCTCATATGGTGGCCAGCACAGTCCCTGTGCTCGGCCTCCAACCTTATCATCGCCGCCAACAACTGGGCCCAGGCGGAGAAATACCTCAAGATAGTGGGCGTTGGAGCCTCGGCCGCCCTCGACCCGGTGCCCAGCGAGGGTGTGGCAGGCGGCCTGCTCCAGGGTCTCAGGTCCACCTACGCCGAGAATGCGGCCGTCGCATTCTCCGACACCCCGTTCCTCGTATGGGGCATCTACGAGAAGCTGTTCCACGCCGCCGTCGATCACCAGGGTGCCGTGGTGGAGGCCGAGGGCAAGCGCCACTACAACCTGGCCGTCTACAGCCGCCTGTCGACGATCAAGGTCCTGAAGGACGGGATCTCGGCGGGCATCCAGGACCTCCCTGGCTGCCTCGAGGGCCTCGACCTTGCCGTGGTCCCGGAGGAGGAGATCCGGAAATTGGACCCGGACCTGGACTGCCTGCTGGACGTGGATACCCAGGGAGACCTTCACAAGGCGCAGGTGGTGCTCGAGCGAAGGCAGGACCGGGCCGAGAACGACCCCGAGTGCTAGTTCCTCCAGAGGTAAACCTTATCATCGCGCCAGTGGCATCCCTGAACCCGGTGAGCATCCTGGGTGGGAAGTTTCTATTGGGCGCGGCCCCCCTCATTCTCCTCGCGTCGATATCCCTGGGATCACCGATGGTCAGCGCCACTTCCTCAGTGGACCCGTACTCCGACCTCGCCAGGGCGGCCGTCCTGGCGATACCGCTGCGAGGGATCCTGGTCGTTGCACTGGTGTCGGTCTATTACATCTTCAGCAAGGACCCGCCGTTCGAACCCGCCTGGTTCCACATCTCGAACATCCTCGTGGCGATAATGCTGCTGACCCTGATAGACGCCTTCACAACGCCCTTTGCCTTCCTGAGCAGGAACACCACCTTCGCCTTCACGGTCCTCGGTCTGACCATCGTGTGCCTGTACACCCTTGTGTTCTCGAGGTACCTCTCGTTCCCCCTGTCAGCCTCGGCCGTGATAGGAGCGGCCTTCGCGGGGTTATCCATCCTCTGGTGGAGCTACCTCCTCTCACTCACGGACGCCCAGGTCGACGACAAGATCGAGCTGCTGGCCCAAATATTCCTGGGAGGCGTGTTCATCATGCTGAGCCTTCTGTTCCTGGAGACCGTGAGGCACCGCCTCGGACCCGGCAGTACCCCCGGGAAGGCGCCCGACGGCACGGATGGCGGCCCCTCCATCCATGAGAGGACCCTCCGGATGGGGGAGATGCTTCTGGCATGCACGGTGCTCGGGACAGTGACCCTGTACCTATGGTCGTGAGACGGTCACTCTTCGGGTTCTGGTGCCATCTCCACACGGACGGGGAAGGCTGACCAGGGGGGCACCCCGTTCTCGTCCAGCGGGAAGGACGGGGAGAGCACCTGGGTCTTTGCGTCGGCTCCCCATGGCATGAAGACGTGTCCGAGTGCCGTTCCTTCCTGCGCGAACCTGACCGGAAGCGTCATCGTACCCTGGATGGACGTCACCTGGGCGGTGGCACCCTCCGTGAGGAGGAGGGCGGTGGCATCCTCCCTGGTGATCTCGACGTACGCTGGCTCCACGTCCCTGGGCCTCACCACGTCGCCGCCGTGGGACAGGTAGAGCTGGCCATCCCACCAGGTGGCACCATCAAGGGAGATCACTGCGGTCATCGGATAGTCCGGGCTGGAGGGCCTTCGCATCGTGGGGTCCTCTCTTGGGATGATGGTCGCCATCCCGCTCTCCGTCGGGAACCCTGGACCCAGCCCGTCCTGGCCCATGTACCTGCGGGCCGTGCCACCCTGCTCGGCGGACCTTTCGGTGACCACGGGCCACTGGACGCCCCGAGAACCCGTCAAGGGGTCTCCCAGCAGCAGGGCCCTCATGTCAGCGGGCGCATCCACCGTCGCCCTGCGCACCTCCTCAACCACCTGGGTGGCGCTGTCGAACTCGAACAGGGGGGCGCTCACCATTCCAGGACCGATCAGTGACAGCACGAACCACTCCGGTCGGGTCCCTTCAAGGGCTGCCAGGGACGGCAGGGACCTGGCCACCTGCCTCTCGGAGCTTATGAAGTATGACTCCCGCTCGTACCAGGAGGGTCGTGGGAGGACCAGGTCGGCATAGGCCACATCCGGGTCCTCCAGGTGAGACGCCGTGGAGACCACGAAGGAGGTCCGGAGGGCGGGATCGACGAGGTTCTCAGGGTCGGGAAGCTGGGCCGACACTGAACCGCCCATGAGGAACAGGATCGGCATATCGCCCTGCTTCGCCTTGCCGAGCATCTCGATGGCGCCCTTGCCCGTTGGAAGCCGGGCGGCGTTGGCGGCGTACTCCTCTCCCCAGGTCTCCTCCAATGCGGGTGTGGCTATTCCCGTCCCGCCCAGGACGGCGCCGGGCAGCATCAACGGTGTCCCGCCCAGGTCGAACCCACCCCTTCCCATGGCATGGGTGTGGAGACCCATCGGTCCGGCTCCAGGACGTCCCATGTGACCGGTCATGAGATGGAGGTTGATGACCGTCGACACGGCCGCGCCATCGTCACCGGCGCTGGCAAGCCGGGAGGACCATATGGTGAGCACGTTCCGGGCCAGGGACCATCGCTTGGCCAGGTCCTGGATGACAAGGGGGTCCAGTCCGGTCAGGGTGGGCACGTCGAAGCTCTTGAGGTAACCGCTGGAGTCCCTGTTGCCAAGCTGCGACACCCATTCGCTGGGACCGTTGCACAGGTCCACCAGATAGTCCGCGTCCACCCGCTCGTTCTCGTCGTACACGGGGTTGTACAGCTTGAGGTACTCGGCGTAGGCCTCGGCGTTCTGGGCGTTGTCGAGGGACCACTGGGACGGCGCAACGGTGAGCCCGTGGGTCAACCAGTAGCCCATCGAGTTGAGCAATGCCACCTCTCCCCCTGCACGGACGGGAACGTGGAGGGACCGTGTCCGCAGGGAAGTGGGGGACATCCTCGGGTCGATCACCACCAGTTCCACACCCCGGTCCGCCACCGCCTCAACGACGCGGGCATAGAGGACGGGATGGGTGGTGGCGATGTCCTCGCCAACCACCACTATCATGTCGGCCAGGTTGACGTCGTCGTAGCATGTGGGAGGTGCCACCTGGCCAAGGTGGACCATGTAGGACTGCTCGCTGGCCCGGGAGTGTATGGACTCCACCGTGTCGATGTTGGACGAGTTCATCACGGCCTTCCATAGCTTGCCCGCGACGTACGCGTCCTCCATGGCCACGTCGGCACTCATGATGCAACCTCGAGCGTCGTCCCCGAAATCGATGCCGATGGACACCAGGGTGGAGGTCAATTGCTCGATGGCCTCCTCCCACGGAACGGTCTCGAACTGCGACATGGTGGGCCTCGTGCCCTTCGTGGTGGGGTTCAGCCGCCTGAGCGGGGTGCCCAGGGTCGAGGGCCAAACGGTGGCCGGGGGAAGGGAGCCCCTGGTGCACACCATTCCCAAGGTGGAGGATGACTGGGGGTCGCCCTTTGAGGGGTGGGGCTCGTTGGAGGCCATCACGGACCGGACGCCGCATCCTATGGAGCAGACCGGACATACGGCCACGGCCTCCGTCGCCTGGGGCAAGGCAGGGATGTCCAGGGGGGACCGAACGCCGAGGAATGACGACACGGTCGCTCCAACGGCGGCGGCCGTTGCCACGCCCACGCACACCTGGACGAACCTCCTGCGCGTGAGCTCCTCGGCCGCCTCCTGGTCATCCCCCGTCTCGTCGGTCGCCATCGATCAGCCCTCCGTTCCCGGACCGGGGTCCTCGGGTTCGATGCTGGTGAGCCTCGGGATGAAGGCCGACCTGTAGATGGCTATTATCATGACGAACAGACCCAGCACGACGGCCAGGTTCACCGCGAGGGCGGTATCGCTCCTTCCCTCGACCATCCCCTCCACCAGCAGGAAGGTAGAGGCAAGCTCGATGACGGTCAGGATCGCCACCAGGATCGCAGCCCCGTAGGAGGAGGGGGGGGTCTGCTCCTCCACCACGTAACGCTCCCTGGAGCCGATGTGGACCTGGTGGTGGCGGCTGGTGCCCCGTATAAGGTAGTACGCCGCCCAGGTGAGCACGAGGGTGGCGAGGAAGGCGATGGTGCCCATCCAGTAGGCCATTATCGGTATCCCCCACTCGGAGACGCCGCCCTCGCCCTCCTCCACCTGGGGCTCTCCCAGGCTGACGGCCCGGATCGTGTTGTACTGGTCCAGGTCCCCAGTTTCCACGCCGTCCCCGTTGACGGAGTTGACAGAAAGGTAGAGGACCGCATCCCCGGTCGCCTCCCGGGGCGCCCTCCATAGGATGCGCCACTGACGGACCTTGTTGCCCGCGAGGGTGTGGGACGCGGATAGACCATCCTCGAACACCTGGACCATGTCCGAGCCCTCGGGGATGGCGAAGGTCCCGTTGGTGCAGGTGATCATGAAGCCACCCTGGGCGATCATGCCCTCGGTGACGGGCGGTCCCCCGGCAACGCTCACCAGCAGATCGTACGTCTCGTCGGGCTCGTACCTCTCGGGAAGCCCCATCAGGTTGAGGGTGACCCCGGGGTCCCCACCCGTATTGTGGCAGTGGCAGCCCGCCCGGGAAGAGTCCTCAAGGCCCACACCACCGCTCTGCTGGGCCGAACCCATCGGCATGAGGGGGATGGCCAGGGCTATCAGGACCGTGACGAGAAGCAGCGCAACCTGCCGTTTCTTCGATGATCCGTGTACCACCGCCACTTGGGTACCCCTGGCTCGTCCTCTTGAGGGCCCTGGACCAGTATAAACCTTGTGGGGGAGGGGCATCGTCACCGCCGCTGGACGCTGGGGCCCCGGGTGGCGTACCAGGCCACCCCGATGATCGCCAGCACTGCTGCGATCCCGACGACCGCCCAGAAGGCGCCCGCGTCGGATATGCCGCCCCGGTTCCCCTCCTGCACCTCGATCTCCTCCCTGCCCCACTGGTCGCTGGGCGTCTGCACGCCGTCGCCGTTCACCACATTGGTCACCAGGGTGATGGTGACCGTTCCCGTGTCCTCCCCAGGGGCCCTCCAGCGTACCGACCACCATGTGGCGTTGTTACCTTCCAGGGTGTGGGTGAGCTCCCCCGATGGGGGGTCCAGTCGTACCTGGTCGCTCCCTTCCGGGACGAGGAGCTCTCCCGCGGAGGCTCGCAGGTCGAAGCCCGCCCTGGCACCCGGACCCCTGGCCGGTCCTCCCTCGAAGGACAGGTTGAGGTCGTAGACCTTCCCAGGCTCGTAGAATCCGGGGAGCCCTTCTATCATGGGGCTCACGCTGAGGGCCTCGGTGATGTTGTGGCAGCTGCATCCCGCCCTTGCCTGGCCTACCATGCCGGCTGAGTGTGACATGACGGGAGTGGGTGCAATGATGGCCAAGGTCACAACGGTCACCAAGAGCACGGAAAATGCCGCCGCTACGAACCCAAAGTCACGGACCGCGTACCCCGATGCCAGGCCTACCACCGTCCTTCCGATGTGCCTTGGCGATAATAAAGGTTGCCAGGCCGCGCGGTCATTACCGCCGTCCTTTTCCCCGTTTCCGGGTCGAACGGTCGGAGGCCGTCTTGGAGGACGACCTTGACCTGCTCAGGACCATCCATATGACCAGAATGGCGATGACGATCAACACGGCGATCAGCAGGTAGGGGGTGAAATTGCCCCCGGAACCCTCCACGGTCATCTCGGTCCTCCCCCATCGGTCGTTGCTGGTCGGCATTTCGTCGCCATTGACGACGTTCACCACCAGGACGACCTCGACATCCCCGGAACCCTCCGGGGGTGCCCTCCACTGGATGGACCAACTGTCCTCCTTGTTACCCGAGTTGGTGTGTGTGGCCTCAAGGCGAGCGGGGTCCACCCTTACGAGCCCGCTTCCCTGTGGGACAAGTAAGGTCCCATCTTCCACCTTCAGATCGAAGCCAGCACGGGGGCCGGGACCCGCTGCTGGTCCTCCCGTGAACGAGATCTCCAGGTCATAGACCTTTCCAGGTTCGTAGGTCGATGGCAGACCCTCCAGTCTGGGCTCGACCAACTCTGATACGGAGCTGGAGTGGCAGGTGCAACCGGACCCTGTCCTTCCGGTGATTCCCCCTGAGTAGGAATCGGCATCCATCGTCGACATGGACAGGGCCATCAAGGCGATCAGTGCGACCGATGAAGCGATCAATGCAATAGAGAGCTTCCCGCCGGTCCTCATGTTGGCACCCTATTGTTAATATCGGGTCCTGTCCTTAAGTATTGACCCTTATCCGCCCTCTTGATCATCGTAGGGTCGCAGCAACCCCTGGAGGAGGTCATACCGTAAAGCCTAAGGGCATTAAACGGCTTCCAAGGGACCCTGAGGAGGCGGGACAACGGGAGAGCTCCACTTCGTAGGACTCGGGCTGCACGATGATGCAGACATGTCCCTGGCCGGTCTGGAGACCGCCAGGACCTCCGATCGCGTGTTCGCCGAGTTCTACACCTCCAAGCTATCCGGGACCTCCATCGAGCGCCTCGAGGCCAGGATCGGGAAGGCCATCCACGTGCTTGGACGCGAGGGCGTGGAGGAGGACCCGGAACCCATGCTCGAGGCGGCGGCCGGAGGGACCGCCGTCCTCCTGGTGGCGGGCGACCCCATGGCCGCCACCACCCACATCGACCTTCGCCTGCGGGCCGAGAGGATGGGCATCCGCACCAGGGTGTTCCACAATGCCTCCATCCTCACCGCGGCCCTCACGGAGCTGGGCCTCTCGGTCTACAAGTCGGGAAGGGTCACAACCCTCCAGTGGCCCCACGGCGATTACTTCCCGACCTCGCCCTACGAGCACATCATGGCGAATGTGGAGGCGGGCCTTCACAGCCTCGTTCTCCTGGACATCCATTCGGACGAGGACCGTTACATGACGGCCACCGAGGGATGCCAGCTGCTTCTAAGATACGAGGACATGCTGGGCAAGGGGGTGACGGGCCCCGATTCCCTGGCGTGCGTGGTAGCCGGAGTGGGCTCTCCGGATTGCCTGCGGCGGGCCGGCAGGCTGGGCCAGCTGGCTGAGGAGGATTTCGGGCCAGCACTCCACAGCATAATCGTACCCGGGAAGCTCCACTTCATGGAAGCCCGGGCCCTGGTGGTCCTGGCGGGTGCGGACCCACATCTGGTGGGCGAGGGCGTCTGAGGTTACCTCACATCTCCCCTATGGACCGGAGCTTCTCCTCAGCGGAGGTGTCCTTGTCGTACCTGGCATCCACCTTGAGGTTGATGGATATCCGTTCCCCGCCCGCGGCCCTGACGGCATCGTGGGCCTGTTCCACCGCGCGGAAGATGGAACCAAGGTCAGGACCTTCCAGGACCGTGCCCATGGGGCACGGGGTCACCTTGAGACCGGACTCTCGCAGGGACCTCACCGCCTCCTTCACGTAGCGGCTGAGACTGGTCCCCACCCCGAAGGGGGCTATCGATACCTCTGCGACTATCATGTGGACTCGAAGGGTTGGCTCGGATTAAAGGGTTGCGCCCGCATCAGGCGAAGTGACCGAGGATGATCAGTGCCCGGCGAGAGTAGTCTGCGGACTTGGTGTAGTTGCCCGCCTGCTGGAACGTCTCGGAAAGGTAACGCATGCGGTCCGCCCTGTCCCACACCTCGTCACGGTCCAGGGATTTCAATTCCTGCTCGAGCTGCTCGAGGAACCGGCGGGATTTCTCCTCGGGAGCCACATCGGGCTCGTCCAGGAGTTCCAGCATCAGGTCGTCCTGGGCCTTGCGATCGGCACGGTCCTTCTGCATCTCGACGGACTTGCCAAAGAGGCCGGTGCCGGCCGAGCCTCCGTCTGCCATGCCCTCGGCATCCTCTATTATCTGCTTGCGGGCATCGCGACGGCTCTCCAGCTCCTTGATGGCCACCTCGAAGGTGTCCTCCAGTCCCGCCGCGACCTCGTGAAGACCGAGGGACTGGAGCTGTCGCAACAGGTCCTCTATCCGTTCCTCCTTGACGGCCACCAGCTGTTCGCGACGGAGGATCTCCCGGATGCGCTGCTCCAGCATGCGCTCGCGGGTCAAAAGCACAGCCTCCCGCTCGTTGAGTTCCATCTCCTTTTCCGTCGGGTCCTGGTTTCCCAAGTCAATCCACCGGCTACTTGAGCTCGTGATAATCTCTCAGGGCTTGATAATAGGGTTTCGTCAGGATTCTCACCCATGGGAACGGCCAGCACCCAGATTCCTGAGTTTCACCGGACGGAATTTAGGTAACAACATAGATAAAATTTTTTACCTATGAAAATGCGATGACAAGGGGTCACGTAACCCGGTTGGCGAAGGCAACTTCCACCTCAGGGTCCCTGCGGACCACCGTCCCAAGAGGAGTGGTCCGGGACCTTGATCTGGGTCTAGGGGACACGTTGAGGTGGGAGATCAAGGCCAACGAGGACGGGATCCTGGTCGTCATGGTGATGAAGGAATAGAGGACTGGCCCATGGACATCGAAGCACACAGATCGGGAACACTGGGGGACGGGGAGATCCCCCTGGACACCGTGGTGAACATGGACTGCATAGAGGGCATGGCCGCCCTCCCGGCGGGTAGCGTGGACGTCATCGTCACGTCGCCTCCCTACAACATCGGCAAGGAGTACGCCAGCTACAACGACAGCCGACCGCGCCGGGAGTTCCTGGCCTGGATCGGTGCGGTGATGGCCGAGTGCAGGCGCGTGTTGCGGGACGACGGGTCCATGTTCCTCAACGTCGGGGGCAAGCCTTCGGACCCCTGGATACCCATGGACATCGCGATGGAGGCCAGGGAGCACTTCCACATGCAGAACGTGATCCACTGGGTGAAGTCCATCGCGATCCCCGCGGATTCGGTTGGCAAGGCCTGTGGCGTGGAGGAGGACCTGGCCGTCGGTCATTACAAGCCCGTGAACAGTGAGAGGTACCTGAGCTCATGTCAGGAGTACGTCTTCCACCTGACGAGGAAGGGCACCACGCCCCTGGACAAGCTGGCCGTCGGTGTTGAGTACCAGGACAAGTCCAACATCCGTCGATGGAAGTCCGGTGAGGGGGGACTTCGGGACAGGGGGAACGTATGGTTCATACCCTACGAGACCATCCAGACTTCGCGTCCCCACCCCACGGTCTATCCCGAACGGTTGCCGGAGATGTGCATACGGCTACACGGTAAGGACCGGGTCCGGGTGGTACTGGACCCCTTCATGGGCACGGGATCCACCGCGGTCGCCTGCGTCAGGCAGGGCGTGCGCTTCATCGGTTTCGAGATAGACCCCGAGTACGTGACCATCGCCTACGAACGGGTCCAGGATGCATTAGAGGCCATCGGCAAGGGCGGCAAGGGTGGCAAGGGCGGCAAGGACGGCAATGACGGCAAGACCTAGGATGATGCGTCCCTCTCCGCCTGGGCCTGGACCAGCATCTCCCGGAACAACCGGGTGAACTCCTCAACCAGCTCGTCCAACCGTTCTTGGGTCCTCGCCTCGGCGAACAGACGGGTCAGGGGCTGGGTGTTGGACGGACGAAGCATGCCCCAGCCGTCCTCGAAGGAGACCTTGACGCCGTCGGTGGTGTCGATCGTGGCCCCCTGGGCACGGAAATGCTCCTCAAGCAGCTCGTTCACCCTGAACTTGAGGTCGTCCGGGCAGGGGAAACCCTCCTCGATGAACGGGTAGCTCGGGATCGCATCCACGATCTGGGAGAAGGGACGCTCGTCGGCTCCCAGCAGCTGTGCCAGCTTCAGGGTCATGAGCATGGGGTCGTCGAAGATGTAGTAGGTCGGCAGGAAGAAGTGGGCGGAGATCTCCATGGCGAAGATGCCGTTGTGACGTTTTATCTCCTCGCACACGAACACGTCACCCACACGGACACGCACGATCTCGGCACCGTCCTTCTCCAGCTCGTCCTCCACGATCATCGAGCATGGAAGGTTGGCTATTATCTTGCCCTTGTGGTCCTTGAGCAGGTCACGGGACACCAGGATGCCCACCTTCTCTACCTGGACGACACGCCCCTTGTCGTCCACGAAAACGCATCTGTCCCCGTCGCCGTCGTAACCCACGCCCAGATCTGCCCCGTGCTCCCGGACCGCCTCCATGAGACCGCCCAGGGACTTCTCGGTCGGGTGGGGGGAACGATTGGGGAAGGTTCCGTCAATGTCGCCGAAGATGACCTCGACACGATGGCCCACGCGTTCCAGCAGGTCCATGGCGACCAGGGCCGCGGCTCCGTTCCCGGGATCCACCACGATCTTGAGGGGATGTGGGGTGGTGAGGCGCTGGGCCAGAAAGTCGGTGTAGTCCGCGATGGCCTCTCCCTCTGGATGGCGGGTCACGCGGCCCACATGGTCCCATGCGGGTCGGTCCGCCTCCCCTGAATAGTAGAGCTCCTTGATGCGCTGGTTATCGTAGGTGTAGCCGGAACCGTCGGGGTTCCGCCACCTGATCCCGTTGTACTCTGGTGGATTGTGGGAAGCGGTGATGTAGACCCCTGCAATGTAATCGCCCTTGTTGAGGTGGAAGTTCAGGACCGGGATGGGACAGGCTCCCAGGGCCACCACGTCCATACCTCCGGCGGCCATACCAGCGGCCACCGCGGACTCCAAGGCGGGGCTGGAGATGCGCACATCCCTGCCGATCGCCACTCGTCCCTTGTTGCCATGGAAGGCCGCGAACACCTCACCGAGGCGTGCCGCGAAGTCGGTGGTGAGGTCCTTGTTGAAGACGCCACGGATGTCATAGGCTCGGAAGATGTGATCCATCTGTGCTCCCCGAGCCGGTAATGGTTAGGGCATACATGAACTTTCGCAAAAGGACACTCGTGAGTTCCGTTTTGCCATTTCCTGTCCCACGATTTTGGGAAAATGGGGAAGGATTAATTAGCCTCCTTGACATTCCCGCAGGTATGGCCAAGGTCAACCTTTCGGAGAACGAGAGTAGAACGCTCCTGGGGATCGTCAAGTACCCGACCCTGAACGACAGACAACTCTCCGAGATGATCGACATCAAGATGTCGACGGTCACCGCCATCAAGAACCGCCTCAAGGACCTTGGTTACTTCATGACGGTGAGGGTTCCCAAGTTGCAGAACATGGGGGCGGAGATCCTCTCCGTCGCCTACGCCCACACCAACCCTGCATTGCCCGAGGACAAGCAGGTGGAGGTGGGAAGGGGTCTGTTCGAGGACTTCGACGAGCTGTTCTACATCGGGGCAGGTCCCCGGTATCGGTTCTCCATGTCGATGCATCGCAACTATTCCTCGGCCAGCCAGGTGCTCGACGGGGTGCTGGAGCTCTACAGCAGGAACGGACTCCTGGTCCAAGGCGGCCACCGAACGGTGCATCTTCCCTTCGATCAGACCAAGATATACAATTTCTTCGACTACTCGAACCTGCTCGAGCAGACCTTCGACCTCCGCCTTCCGCCAAGGGAGGGGGATGCTATCCTGGAGGACGGTGAGTACGGCACCATCCAATCGCACAAGCTCTCCCGTATCGAGCGCAAGGTGCTGAGGGGGCTGATCCAGAACCCGGACCTTCTGGATTCGAGCATCTCGAAGCGCATCGACGTGACACGCCAGAGCGTGACCAAGATGCGAAAGCGTTTCTCGGACCTGGACCTGTTCTTCACCCTGAGGGCCCCCAACCTGGACCTGCTTGGCTTCGAGATGATGGCCCTGGTCCACACGACCTACACCCCCACCAGCACCGTCAAGGCCCGGTCCTCCGCCCTCGCGGAGATGTACGACCAGTTACCCATCGTCTTCAAGGCGGACTCCGACCGGGAGGGGATCGAGATGGTGGCCACACGGAGCTACCGGGACTTCGAGACCTACCTCAACAGGAGGACGAGCAGCCTCTGGGAGCAGGAGGCCATCGAGGTGGACCCCAAGGTGCTGCTTTTCACCTACGATGACTTCCTCGCGATCAAGAACCATGTGTACAGCCCGGGATTTACCCGGGTCGTGGAACAGGACTGAGTCCGCTGCCCGGAGCGCGACCTCCAGGGGGACGAACCTATATCTACCACAAAGGCCATTTAAAATATCGACCCCATCCAGGGGGGGTGCTGCACATGGCCAGGCTCTTGGACCCCGACGAGGAAGATGACCGGGAAGGGCACAGTCGTAAGCTCTACATCGATGCATTGCTGCAACACAGGAGGCCACCCCTCATCGAGGACAGGAAGTTGCTCCAGCGTATCGAGAGCAAGACCGCACAGCACCGATCCCCCTTCTCCGCCAACATATCCCGGAAGCATGCTTCGATCCTCTCGGCCCTGTCGCCACCTGGCAAGGCCGCCCCCAAGAGGGGTCACAAGCGGAGCCTCACACCCAGCAGGGAGGCCAGTCAACGAGAGGCCTTCGAGGTGTTCGAGTGGGACAGGGACATGGATCCCCTGGCACACGAGGAGGGAAGGCCCCAACGAGAGGGGGACACCGAGGAGGATTGGTCCACGCCCCCGGAGCCCAGGCCCGTCCTCACCAAGTACCTGGCCAATCTCCAGGAGGATGGGGAGGACCTGGATGTAGAGGAAGCGGAGCCGGAACCATATACGGAGCTGGAGCCGGAGACCGAGACGGAGCCCGTGTACATCCCAGAGGCAGAGGACCTGGTCGATGACTCGATCCTCGAGGAGGCCAAGGCACTGGTGGCCGCCGTGACAGCACCCGAGGGGACCGACGCGACCGAGGAGGAGGTAGAGGCGCCCGAGGTCGTGCCCGAACCCGAGCCAGAACCTGCTCCCGAGGAGGATGTGGTGGTCGAGGGCCGGCCAGGCCATCCGCCAAGGGAGGGAGGGGAGTTCCCCGTCTACCTGATGGAGCCCCTGGATGAGGCGGAGGTCGAGGGTGCCGCGGGCCTCGACGTGCCAAGGCGCGGCGAGGTGAACGATGTCACCCTGCTCACCTTTGACCGCGAGACGGACATGACCGATGACGAGGAGGCCACCCCCGGCGAGACGGAGACCGACGATTCCCTGGTGGGCCTGTCACCCGCCCACCGATGGCCATCGGACACCGGCCTGGAGCTGCATATCGATGGTTTCGAGCACATCGCCGCCACCTCGGACCTGTGTCCCCGTTGTGGCAGGAGGGTGACCGCCCGCAACAGGCTGCTCACCTGCAACGACTGCGGGACGGTCGCATGCGAGACCTGCGAGATCAAGACCCAGGTCGAGGTGGACACCCCTTACTACTACGACTGGCACTTCGAGCTGCCCCTGTGCGTGAACTGCTACGAGAAGGCCTTCAACATCCAGAAGATGCTGGCAAAGGCCAAGGCTGCCCTGGGAATGGGCAACCACACGTACGCGTTCTACCATGCCCAGCAGGCGCTCCGGACCGACCCCGCGTCACCGTACGCCGAGGAGGCCCAGAGGATAATCTCCCAGGTGGACCAGCGGCGCCGGGAATCAGCGGAGCAGGACGAGGCGTGGAAGCGCCAACGCGCGAAGATGAGTCGTACCTCGGTCGTCAGAGAGGACTGATGCGAGGGGTCGGACAGTCGGTCCTTCCTGTCCCCCGTCCCCCATTGGTGGCCCCTGGTGGTCCCTATCGGTCCGCTATTATCCTCTCCACGTGAGCCCCGAGCCTGCCCGCTCCGACCTCGCCCAGGTCGTATCGTGCCCTGACCATCGGTTTGTTCACCTGCATGACCCGGGTCAGGTCGATGGGGGTCCCCGCGATCACCACATCGCATGAGACCGCATTGATGGTGGCCTCCAGTTCGTCGATCTGCTGGGAGCCGTATCCCATGGCTGGTAGCACGTCCTTAAGGTGAGGGAACTTCTGGAACGTGGCCTTTATGGAACCGGTGGCGTAGGGCCTCGGGTCAACGATGCTCTCCGCCCCCGCGGCCTTGGCGGCCACGTAACCGGCGCCGAAGGACATCCCGCCGTGGGTCAAGGTCGGGCCGTCCTCGATCACGAGGACCCGCTTTCCCAAGACCAGGTCGGGGTCGTCCAACCTAACGGGCGAGCGGGCGAGGATCACCTCTGCCGATGGGTTGTAGGCTGCTGCCAGGGCCTCCACCTCGGTGATGTCCTCCGCCTTGGCCGAGTCGATCTTGTTGATGATGAGCACATCCGCCAGCCTCATGTTCACCTCACCGGGGTAGTAGGTCACCGAGTGGCCGGGCCGGAGGGCGTCGAGAATGGTGATGTACAGGTCCGCCTGGTAGAAGCTGGTGTCGTTGTTGCCACCGTCCCAGAGGATGACGTCCGCCGCCTCCTCCGCTTCCTTCAGGATCGCACCGTAGTCCACTCCCGCGAAGAGCAGGTTGCCACTGTCGATGTGGGGCTCGTACTCCTCCCGCTCCTCGATGGTGGTCTCGTGGAGGTCCAGGTCGGCGTAGGTCTCGAACCGTTGCACTGCCTGCTTGGCAAGGTCGCCGTATGGCATGGGATGCCGGATGACCGCCACCCGCTTCCCCTTGTCCTTCAGGATGGTCGCGATGGCCCGGGTCGTCTGGGACTTGCCCGACCCGGTCCTGGCGGCGCACACGGCGATGACGGGCTTGGTGGACTTGATGGCGGTCTGGGCATGACCCAGCAGCATGAAGCTTGCCCCCGCGGCGACGACCCGCGAGGCCTGGTGCATGATCTCGATATGTCCCAGGTCCGAGTAGGAGAACACAACGATGTCCACACCATGCTCTGCAATGGCCTCATCCAGTTCCACCTCTGGGAGGATGGGGATGCCCTGGGGATACAGCGGCCCCGCCAGGACGGCAGGGTACGTTCGGTCCTCGATGTTCGGGATCTGGGTGGCGGTGAACGCGACAACGTCGTACTCCTCGCGATCGCGGAAGAAGACGTTGAAGTTGTGGAAATCACGCCCAGCTGCACCCATTATGACTACTCGCTTCCGCTCCATGATAGTGACCTCGCTCGGGGGCCGATAGCATCGAGATGCGCCGATAAATAGGTTGGGTAGATGGCCGATAGCTCAGAGCAGCTTGGTCCCGCACTTGTAGCAACGCACTGCCACCTTGGGCACCTCGGTGCCGCAGTTGGGACATTTCTGACCCTCCAGGCCGAAGCTGCGATGACGGTCCACCACAGACTCGAGACCGGGAATGGTCTCCAGCTGGCCAAGGGCATCCTCCAGGGTCAACGACATGGTCTCCAGGACTGCCTCGGCGTCCGCGCGTCTGTCGAGGCCCAGCAGGGCGCCTGCCAGGCGGATCCGCACCTCCTTGGTGCTAACGTAGGCGAACTTGTCCAGTTCCAGGAGCTCCTCGTACAGGGGTCCGGCCTCATCGTACTTATCGTCAATGAGCAGCTGGTCGGCCTGGTTCTTGAGGTTAACGAAGTGGTCCCGGTTGAGGTAGACCTTGTAGAGCTCGTGGATACGACCCATCACGTTGAACGGGAAGAGCTGCTGGAAGCCATGGACCACGTGCTTGGGGGGCAATACCTGGGGTAACGGACTTGATACTGGATAGTACTTGGGCACGAACTCGGATGACAGCACCTGCAGGAACTGCTTGAAACCGCGAAGGTCACGCTTCTCCAGCCGTTCCTCCAGCGTCTCCAGGAGCTCCCACATCGGGCCCGATCGGGTCCGGATCAACCTTACCAGGTCCTCCCTGTTGTGCCCCTTCAGATAGTGATAGACGACCACCCCGTCGGAGACCTCCTCCGCCGTCGCCTCCTTGGAGGCCACGCGGGACATGTAATCCGACGCGAAGTGGGCGATCTCCTCTCTAACCCGCTCGGCCTCCTTGCCCATGCCCATCAGGGAGGAAAGGTACTCATGGCCCAGCAGGATGGTGCCGTATGCGGACAGCACGCCGGTGTTGCCGTGGGCGAGCTCGTATCGAAGGGATGACTCGGTGGTGTTGAGGACGCCGACCAGACGGTCGTAATCGCCCAACTGGTGGAGCAGGCGGGTGAGGAACAGTACGGACCTCAGGTCCGATTCGCCCCGAAGCACATCCGCCGCCTCCTCGAGGAGGTTCTTCTTCGCCAGGACCGTGGCCGCCTCCATGGGCTTGTGGCTCTCGGCCAGCACCTCCGCTTCCTTTCGGGCGGGTTCGCCAGCCTCCAGCTTCTTCTGCAGGTCCTCGGAGGCCCTCGCCTCGACGACCTCCCACAGGGCCGTTGCCTCCTCGGGCTTCTTGGCCACCTCCAGGTACTTGGCCGCGGCCCGGAAGTTCTCTATCTCCTTGGCGATCAGGACGCAACGATCGAGGTCGCCAGCGTCGTGGTAGGCGTATACGGCTGCCTCCATCGAGCTGCGATAGACTCGCACGCCCACATCGCCAGATTCCTTCTGTTTCCAGTAGTTCCCGAGGGTCTGGTAGCACGAACCCAAGGCGGCGTAGTCCTTGCTGTCCATGTAATAGGTGATCGAATTGAGGAGGGCGCCCTCGATGGTGTTGGCGTTCTCCTTGATGTCGCCTGAGGCGATCAGTTCCTTGGCCCGCTTCAACTCCTTCTCGATGGCCTTGGGGGACTTGCTCTTGGCCTTCAGGAGGAACTCGTAGGCAAGGGAGCTGTACTCCAGGCACGACTGGAAGTTGCCGCTGTCGAAGGCCTTGAGGGCGCGGCCAAGGTACTTCTCGACCTCGTCCAGCTTCACATCGTCGTAGATCTGGGCCTTGGAGAACTCGCGCTGAGCCTGCTTGAGGGCGTACTCGGCCCTCTGACGCTGTTTGACGGCCTTGCCAATGTCCTGTAGGATGGGTTCGGCTCCCCTGGCGATGTCCAGGGCGTCCTCGTAATCACCGTCACGGAAGGCCTCCATGGCCGCATCGATCTCATCCTTGAGCTTCGATGTGTCTATGGAGAGCTCGTCGGCCTCCTCCATCCTCGTCTGGAGCAGGTTGATCGTCTGGGATGCCTCGTTGCGGAACGACCGCTGTTTGGCGGCCACCGCCTTGCTCTGACTGAGGGAGTTCTCCACCTCCATGAGGGACTCGAAGACCTCCAGGTAGTTGTGGCTCTTGTAGGCCTGTACCGCGGACTTCTGGAGGTCCATCGACTCTTGGATGTCGCTGCCCTGGCGGTTGGCCCGCTTGATCGAGTCTCGGCAGCTTTGGATGAGCGACACCAGCGCGGGGCGGGTGTCATAGAAGTTGATTATGCGAGCGCCAACGGTGACGAAGTTCTCGCCGTCACCGGAGAACATGGCTCCCCAGGTGCTCTCACGTGTCTGGAACTCCAGGAGGATCCCACCCTCACGGGTGAAGGTGAAGCACCTTCCGTCACCGACCAGGCACATTATCAGCTGGCCGTTGTCGGTGATGGACACGCGACCCTCGGGATCGCCGATGTCCATCTTCCATAGGAGCGTCCCTCGCTCGTCAAGACAGTATATGAAACCGTCCTGCGAGTAGGCGGCAATGGTGGTGCCACGAAGGTCCACCTTGATGTCCTGGACCGAGCCTCCGGTGGGCATCGCCCAGGTCTCCTTGCCTCCTATGTTGAAGCAGTAGATGTTGCCGTCCTGGGAGCCTGCCACCAGGTAGTCCGCGAACTTCGACACGGACACGCAGTTGATCGGACCCTTGGCGGTGTGCTTCCACATCAGCTGACCATCGGAATCCAGGGCGTAGATGCCGTGGTCGTCGGACCCGGCGAGGATGTAGTTGCCCTTCTTGGACATGGCAACGGCAGAGGTGGAGTTGTCGAAGCGGTACTTCCAGGCGAATCGCTTGATGCGTCGGGAGTTGTCGAAGAAGTAGACGTTGTTGTCATCCGAACCAGTGACCAGCAATTGGCCGTCCTCGGAGGCCTCCACGCACCGTATCTTCTTGTCAGCCGCGTACCTCCAGAGGAGAAGACCGCGTCGGTCGAAGAAGTAGGTCTGGTGGTCGTCAGACCCCGCTACGATGAAGTTGCCATCGTCGGAGATGGCAACGGATGAGAAGGGTTCGGGATTGGTATATTTCCAGAGGAGACGGCCTGACTTGTCGAACAGGTAGATTATACCGTTGTTCTCGCCGATCACACCGCCGATGACGATGAGCTCTGCTCCGTTAGAGATGTCCATGTCGAGGGCATACCCCTCGATGGTGTATCTCCAGGTCTCGACCACATCTGCTGAGAAATGGGAGAAAGCTCGTATGCCATCCTTTGTTTCCTGGGGCACGACCACACCCTACCCAGAAAGTCCCACAACTCCCCATAGGGAGTCGGCCCTCGGCAGGGACCCTCCTCTGCTTGAACACTGGCGAGGTAACTGACCGTTATTAACCTTTACTCCTCGATTTTCCCAGCGGAGAAATGCTCAAAAGGCTGGCGGGGGGTGAAGAATTTATTATATCGCGAGACCGTTCTCCACCTGAATGGGCTACCGGTTACCATCAATCGAGGAGGTTGAACACGCCATCTCCGCCGTACTGAGGAGAGAGAAGAAGCGTCCCTCGGAGAGCCGGTTCCTTTCCCTTGTCCGCCGAGAGCTGAAGCGCAAGGACAAGGATTATACCATCAGCCATGAGAGATTGCGAAGGGTGGCCCTCAGATCGGGGCTGTGCAGGGTCACCATCCACACACGTGTGGTGCCAAGCCGCAGACCCATGGCAAGGTGCCCCGTCTGCAACACGCGTGTCACCCCGGTAAAGAACGAGACCATCTTCGGGGGCAGCGTCACCTTGGGTTACGAGTGCTCCTTCTGCGGCTACTGGACAGGGATGAAGCGCCGGGTCCCCCAGCGCTACGTTTTCACTTCCATGGTGGGCGGCAAGCGGGATGTCCCTGCTGTGCGCTTCATGGACCTGCCCGACAACGCCGATTAGGCCCATCGCGGCGGGAACGGGTGGGCCGTCGGCATGGGCACCGACGGCCGTGGCCCTCACCCATCTGGGGGTTTTCAGAATATATCGTTCCCGGCGACCTCGTCCCATATCACCGGCAGGTAAGCCACGTTCTGGTGTATCGTGGTGGTTATCACCAGGGTGCCGACACCCGCCCTCACGTTGTCACCCAGGGTGCACGAGACCTTGAAGTATCCGTGTGAACCGGTGATCACGGCATCGGATATGGGGATCATCACACCGTCCTGGAGGATCCATACCTGCACCGCCATGGACGCCTCGATCCGGGTCCAATCACCGGTGCCTGGACCGGTGTAGGTGGTCTGATTGTACTCCACGTAGCCCTCGACGTTGAAGGGGACCCCCTTCGTCACGACCGTGGGGAAGCTGGGAATACCGGCGCCCACGTTCCCGCTGATGCGGGAGTATGGCAGGTAGTCGCGGATCCAGGTGCGGGGATCGATGTCGTCGGTGAGGCGGTCGTTATCGGTGTCCGCCTTCAGGGGGTCGGAGGTCTGGTCCTTGTTGGCGGGGTTGCCATGGACCTCAAAGCCGTCCAGGACGGTGTCACCATCGGTGTCTTCGCCCTGGGGATCGGTCCAGCCGACGGGCAGACCGGTGCTCGGGTCGCACTTCCACTCATCGCCATTGAGGAGGGTGTCGCCGTCCTCATCGTCGTAGTAGTCCCCGATGCCGTCTCCGTCCGAGTCCGCCTTGAGGGGGTTGGTCCCGGTGTAGCACCAGTCATGGTCGTTCTTCGCCACCTCCTGGCCATCCCAGAGACCGTCGTTGTCGGTGTCACGGTCGTTGGGATCGGTCCCCGCGGCGACCTCGAGGCCGTCGTTGAGCCCGTCACCGTCCGAGTCCCAGTTGGTGGGGTCGCTGCCAAGTCGGGGTTCGACCCCATCGCTCAGGCCGTCACCATCGGTATCGGGATCGAACGGGTCGGTCCCTATCGGGATCTCTTCGTCGTCGGGGATGCCATCGTTGTCGGAGTCCGCGCCCTGGTCACCCTGACCCTGGCCCTGACCCTGACCCTGGCCCTGGCCCTGGCCGTTGCCCTGACCCTGACCCTGGCCCTGGCCCTGACCGTTGCCCTGACCTGAGCCCTGACCTGAGCCCTGGCCGTTCGCTTGGCCCTGGCCCATGCCGTTTCCGTCGGAGGGCTCGTCACCAGGGCCCTCACCGATACCGAAACCAGGGCCCTCGGTCGCCCTCTTCCCATCGGGTATCAATGGATGGGGATCGGTGGAGTCCAGCGGATACGAATCGCCGTCGGTGTTGGCCTTGAGGGGGTTGGTGCCCTCCAGGAACTCGCGATAGTTCGACCAGCCGTCATTG
>JAUVEQ010000091.1 GCA_030594725.1 Methanobacteriota archaeon | reverse complement strand
GGTCTCCTTGTAGCTCCGCAGCTGGGTCCTCAAGGTCTCCATCCAATCTATCTGCTTGGTGGACTGACCCTCCGAGCCATGCACGACCTTGCGGAGCTTCCCGAGGTCCACGATGATGATGTTGTCCATCTCGGTGACGTCCATCCCGAGACCTATCATGTGCTCGAGCAGGCTCTGCCGGTTCTGCTCCAGGGAGATGTACACTCCACGGCGTCCCTCCGTGAGGGCCTGGTTGTAGATGATGGAGAAGCAGAAGCTGGACTTCATCGAGCCCGCCTTGCCCGCGACCAGAACCACACTGTTCTTGGGGACTCCGCCCTCGAGGCGCTCATCGAGGCCCTTGACGAAGGTCTTGACCCTGTCCTTCTCGGTCAAGCGTGAGATCTTCGTTGCGAACTTGGTCTCCACCATGCTATCCTCTCCATGCTCAGTAAGGTCCCCCAGAACGCTCTGGGTGCCCCTGATTGTCGCAGGGGGCCTGTCGTTTAAATAGCTTTGCGCCCTATTTTCAGCCTTTCGAACACGCCCATCTGAGGGATACTGGCTACCCCTCCTGAGCGACCCCGATTCCATGTTATTCTAACGTATAATTGTAGGCAAAGGATTATATCACGAAGATGCCGTTGCCTTCAACCAAGAGAGTGGGACTGCCAGTACTATTTTAGAAAGGTGACACGAATTGGCCGAAAAGGGCAAGGAAGGGGACGTCAAGAAACGGGTCGTCGTCAAGAAGGTAGCGGTTGATTCTGTAAAGGAGCCAGTCAATTCACCACCGCCCTCGCAGCCCAAGAAGGTCCATAAGAAGGTGGTCAGCAAGGTCCCCGCCAACGAGGCGACCCAGGTCCGCAAGGTCACCCCCCAACCAGCCGATCATACGGCCCAGAAGCAGGTGGTCAAGAAGACGGTCGTTCCCCGACAGGTCGAGGGCGAGGCACCCCCACAGCAGGTGGAGCGGGTCGTCGTCCGACACAGACGAAGGGAGCCTGTGCCCATCAGCCCGGACCAGCTGGAATCGGGGTTCAACTATCTGATAGAGGAGACCCAGCCCAAGCGCTCCTTCGAGTTCTTCAAGGCCAAGGTTAGCAAGGGCGCCAAGGGCCTCTGCATCTCGACATCGTATCCCAAGAAGATCATCGAGGAGTACGGCCTCCACGGCACCACGGTGTACTGGCTCTCCGAGCTGGAGTTCGACAACCAGTCCCTGCATCCCCGAAGGCTTGACTTCGAGGTCACCCGGGCCATCCAGAACTTCGTGAAGTCCAATCCGTCAAGCCTCCTGATCATCGACGGTGTGGAGTTCCTTATCCTCATCAACGGTTTCGAAAGGGTCATGACCTTCATCAAGAAGATGAACGACATCATGTCCGCCACGGCATCCACTCTCATCACGTCCATCAACCCCTCAGCGTTCTCCGAGGAGAAGCTATCGATCATCGAGAGGGAGTTCGACAGGGTGTACAAGTTCGTCAGTCGATAAGGGGGTCGCTCGAGGATGCTACCGGTACCGATAATCATAGTCAACCTGAAGACCTACTCCGTGACCCGTGGACAGGGAGCCCTGGATATCGCCCAGGCCCTGGAGGAGGTAGCGATAGAGACCGGGACGGCCTTCGCGGTGGCGCCCAACGCCTTCGATGTCCGTCTCCTTTCAGAGCAAACATCCCTGCCGGTCCTGGCCCAGCACGTGGACGCGGTGGTGGAGGGGAGCCACACCGGCCACCTGACCCCCGAGGCTGCCCTGGCCGCGGGGGCGGTGGGAGCATTGGTCAACCACAGCGAGTGCCGGCTCAGACTTGCCGACATCGAGCATGTGGTGGAGAGGCTTAAAGGATGCCACATGGACTCCGTGGTCTGCACCAACAACGCGACCGTGTCCCGGGCAGCCGCATCCGTCCACCCCGACTTCGTGGCCGTCGAGCCCCCCGAGCTCATAGGTGGTGACATTTCCGTTACCTCCGCGAACCCGGAGGTGGTATCCTACTCCGTCGAGATGGTGAAGGACATGGCTCCGGAGGTCAAGGTACTCTGCGGGGCCGGGGTCAAGACGGGGGAGGATGTGAGGATAGCTCTTCAGCTGGGGACCGACGGGGTCCTCTTGGCGTCCGGTGTGGCCCTCGCAGAGGACGTGAGGGTGGTGGCGAGGGACCTGGCATCCGGTGTCCTTTGAGACATCTTACGCCTGTCCAGTGCCCCACCGATACTCTTTTGTACCCCAAGCGACTTCCCTGCTTCCGCCATGGCCAAGAAGGTCCGCAAGGACGGAGAGAGGAAGGAGGAGAAGAAGGTCGTCTTCGAGCCTCCAGAGTTCAACGAGCGGGAGTACCTGACCGAACAGCTGTACAGCCTGAGGCTCAATCTGCTCTTCGTCCTAATGGGGATCCCCATGGGCTTCCTCTGGGCGAACGTAGCCGCTGTGACCGGTTCCACGATACTCGGTCTGGGCATCGTCATCGGTGTGTATGCGGGTGCCGTCTACGGACTAAGGTTCGGCATAGGTATCGACATCCTCACCGGTCCCAAGAAGACCATCGCGAGCACCTTCCTGATGTTCATCATGACCGCACTGGCCTTCTCGGTGCTCTTCTCGAACCCTCCGGTGATGGACAACACTCCACCATCTATCACGGACGTCATGGTGGACTTCGACTCCAACCTCACCGACGATGGCGAGTGGGAGATCCTGATGCGCCACAAGGACAACCTGTACTCCAACAAGAGCAACCGGCAGCGCATCAAGGACAACAAGGACCAGACCATGTTCCTCCACAACGAGAGCATCAACGCCGAGGTCGGGGACGAACTTGCCATCATGATAAGGGCCGCCGATGCCTCGGGTCTGCGAGGGGTATGGGTCGAGTACGGTTACGACACCATCGACAGCGCCAAGAGGCCGATGGTCCGTCTAACTGAGGCCGAATGGAAGGTCATGGGCGATGGCCAGGACTACGCCCTCGTGGGCGAGCATTACTACCAGTACCAGCTCCCCGCAACCCGGTCCGGGAACCTGTACTACCGGATCATCGTCGAGGACATGGCCGGCCACACCAAGACCTTCGAGACCGAGGTCTCGGAGGATTCGATCTACATCGCAGAACCGACGCCCGAGACCTAGCCGGAGGGCTCCTGGCCATACATCCAGGAGGGCGTCCTCATGAAGAACCGTGTCAGCGTTGGGCGGTACATCTTGTGCATGAGGTCCTGGGGCGTCATGATGTCCAACCCCCCGGCCGCCTCCTTGTTGATGTGCTTTCCCAGGTTCAGGCGCGGGACCTCCTCATGGAGCAGGTCCTCCACTCGAGTGTGGCTGCGAATTACGTCCACCCGCCAGCACCCATCCTCGAGGTAGGGGCCGACCAGGGTCTGCTCCGACTCGCTCCACTTCTCCCAGAACTCGGCCTCGTTGCCCTCGCCGACCCTGGGGCCGTGATGCACGTAGACCATCGGCAGTTGGGACACCTCGAACTCGAACAGGAGAAGGCAATACTTGCCGAGGACCGCGTGCTTTCCGTGGAGCACAGGGAACCCGGACCTGTTGCACATGCGGGTTATCGCCCGGAGGGCCTTGCGCAACTGACCGTGGACCACATCTGCGTTATCGTGGAACACGGGGAACCTCACCCCCATGACGGTGGTCTCCCGGTCCCTCATCAATCCCTCGAGCCGCTGCCTGGAGAGCACATCGGGTGGGTTGGGGAAGAAGAAGGTCATCCGTGGTTTTCGCAGGTACTCGCGGGCCGCCTGAATGGTGAACGCGAGGGTGTCCAGCGATACGGGCGACGCCACGTTGCGCTTCCAGTCCACAGGGTCTATGAAGACCATGGGATCGTCGAAGGTCGCCACCTGGTGCACCTCGGGAAGGTTCTCATCCTTGACCAGGTGGAACAGGTCCAGCTTGGTCCCTGGTGTGTAATCGGAGAGACCCTTGAGGACGGCGTGGAAATTGCCGTAATGTATCACCATGAGTTCGGCCAGGTAACCTGAGAAACCCTGGATCGACTCCTCGGCCCCGTAGGTCCCGATCCCCTTGAGGAACTGCTTGAGGAGCCGGACCTCGTCCCGCTGCTCCTCCATCATGGTGGAGTTAACGAACCTCACGTGGAAGGGTGTCCGGTCCACAGCCGTCATCAGGCTGCTGGTGTCCTTCAAATTGTAGGCCGGTACCAGATCGATGCTGAACCCCTCGAACGTGCCACGGAGGTAGGGATGCTGGGCGTACCTCTCCTCGCCATCGATGATGCTGTTGGCGATGGACATCCCCTTCTTCGTCATCTCGTCCAGGGGCACGTCCGTTGGGAACAGCATGAAGATGTCCACGTCAGGGTCACGAAGATGGGTCCCCTTGGCCACGGACCCTGCCACGTAGGGCTCGACCGACACCTCGAAGTACTGGCCAATCTCCCTCACGCGGGCACACAGATCCCGGACTATCCTCTTCAGCTTCTTTTTCTGTTCGTCCGTCGGGCGTACCCGCTCCAGCACCTTCCTCTCAATGGTCACGGGGGTCCGATTGGACAGCTCGATAATCAAAGTTGTGGTCTGGTTATCTGGCTTAATTCTCTCCCAGGGACCTCTCGATGTCCTCCAGGTCCTCGGGGACGGCGACGATGACGTCGTTGCGCATGCCCTGCAGGCCCTCGACGACGCCGAACCAGTAGATCACGAGACCCGGCCCGAACAGCTCGCTGTAAGGCTTCAACTGGCGTTTGAAGTTGCGGGAGACCTCGACCCTGTCGCCGAAGGTCGCCTTGGACTCTATCCAGAACAGCTTCGTACCGTCGTACTCGATGGGTTCATCGAGAAGGATGTCAGGTGTCTTCGGGTAGGCTCCCCGGAGGTCCTCCTCGTCCTGGAAACCGATGCCTTGGGAATTGAGCCAATCCTGGAGCCTCTCCTCTCCCCTCCGGCCCCTCTCGGCCTGTACCTCGGCTCCCTCGGGCGAGTATATGTGGTCGTTGCGAACGACCTCCTTGATCTCGCGACGCAATCGGGCATCGGGCACCCGGTCCGGGTTCTCCACCAGCTTCCAGAAGCCCTTCCTGGTGTAGTCTCCCTCGAGGAGGATGATAAGGGAGGCGAGCACGGGAGGGAACCGGTTCTCAAGGGCGAACTTCATGAGGGGTTTGCCGGACCTCCACTGATGATAGTACTTCCGCGCCCGGGCCTTCAGCCGATAATAGCGACGGGTCGCGTCACGTGTCACCTTCTGGGTGTAGATGACCAGCAGTGCCTCGGGTTCTATGTTGGCCTCCCGCGCGACCAGCTCGATATCCGAGTACCGATGGAGACGGGACCTCAGGTCCTCGTAGTCCTCCAAGGAAATCACTGGCATCGCCGAGCACCTTGTCGCAAGGAACGAGACTTTGGTATTAAATGGTTCCCTCTCAGGACCAGGCGGTGACCGGTTGTGGTACTCCGAACACCCAGACGTCGCCTCCATCGTAGAGCCGGACGAAGGGCGGTCCGAAGAACTTGTCCCAGGCCTCTCCCTCGACAGGTGCCGCGGACTCGAACTGGGAGAGGGCGGCCCCCGTACGGAAGTCCTCAGAGAGGAACACCGCTGTGACGGGACGGTCCCCGTAGGGGGTCTCGACCTCCCCGAGAGCCTCCAATGTGGCAGCATCCCTTCCACCGTACAGGACGACACCCCCCTTGTCCCATGTGGCCATCTTGTCCCCGATGCCGAAGGACATCGAGGACAGTCGGTGGTCCGTGACCACGGCTCCTGACGAGTCGTCATCGACCATGGCACCGGGTCTCGGCAGCCCGTTCCTCAGCCAGATGGAGGCCTCGACCTCGTGCTGGTTCGTTCCCTCCTGGAACCCGGCCATGACCTCCTTGGGGGGGTACGCGGTGGCCACCAGGACGACGATCAGCAAGGTGGCCGCCACCCCCGTCGCCCTGGAGAATACCCGACCCTCGGGAAGGGTCATCCGGCGAAGGTGCACGATCCCTATCCCGACCAGGACCGCACAGGCCTCGGTGATGTAGGGAAGGTGTCTGTAGGGGACAAGGACCTCGCTTCGTATCGCCACGGCGAACAGGAAGCTGGCGGCCAGCGCCAGGACCCATCCGACGATCACGTGACCGCCATGTCGCCGCAACAGAACGTCGGTCGAGCCGACACCCACCATGAACGCGAACACCACCGGGATCGTGTAGAGGGCCATCCCCGTGCCTGGTTGGATGTCGGTACCGGGGACCCCGAAGACGGCCGCGAGGCCGATGATCACGACGCCACATGCCAAGAAGGCGAGGACGGTGGCCCGCAACTGGCCCGGCCCCCAGAACATCGTGTCCGTTACCGAGCTCCTGCGTCCTCTCAACCACAGGCCGAGAAGGACCATCACGATGACACCGATCCAGGCAGCGGCTATCACGATCTGGCCAGGTATGCCGAAGAGGTCGTTCATCACCGCATCTCGGAAGGTGGTGGCGATGATGAGCCAGTAGAAGGTGGCGGCCGCCATGGCGATGGCGAAGGTGGCCAGGCCCCAGGTGCTCCTTGCATCCTCGGTCCCGTGGACAAGGGCCATGCGTAACAGATATGCGGCCCCGAGGCCGAAGATGACGAAGAACAGGGAGAGATGGTGGGTGATCGCGAGGGCGGCGATGAGCAATGTGAACAGGATGTACAGGACGATGGGCCTGTCAGCATCGATGTCCTCGTCCCTCCTCCATCGGTCCCCGATCACGAAGGTCAGCATGATCGCCATCACGAGTACCGAGCCCAGAGGGCCAGGGACGGGATGGGAGTTGGCGTAGACCTCGGGAAAGACCACCGCCAGCACGCAGGCGGCGAACAGGGCACCCCAGGGGCCGCCACCGAGCCTGAGCACGATGCATGCCACCAGTAGGCAAGAGATCGCGGTCACGCAGGGGATGGCCAATGTCATGGTCGTGGCAACGCTGGTCCCGGTCACGAGGGCGAATCCCCCGGCAAGGTCGAACAGGCCTGGGAAATCGACGTAGGCCTTCCCCCATCCCGGGTTCACCTCCACATGGCTGCCGCTGTCGACCAGGCCCTGGGTCAACTTGAAGTACTCCCCCCAGTCCGATCCCCACAGCGTGAAATCGATGAGGGGGATGAGCCTGATGGCCATCGCACCGATCATCACCGCCACCAGGACGAGGTAGGTCCATCTGCCCGCGAGAACGCCTCCTGTCGGGTCCGAATATGAAGTTGCTGGAGGCTATATATACGTTGACGTGATGTCCCGACCCAGGAATCGGTCTGCATCAGGGGTGTCCTTCTGGTGCAACGACCCGATTTCCAGGCTGGCCTTCAAAAAGGGGCGTAAAAAAGGAAATATACTTTTCCGTAAAACTTATATACTAGGATGTGATATCCGAAGATGTAATAAACTTTGTGGTGACCCCGGACTTGTCCAGAGCGGGTCATGGCAAGGTCTCCTACATTGGGGGTATGAAGTATGCCCGAAGAGGATGCAAATACTGACAGCTGCCCCGAATGCGGTAGCACCCATCTGGTGAGGGACTACCAGCGCGGAGAGCTGGTCTGCGAGGATTGCGGGCTCGTTGTCGATGAGGAGTACATCGATCAGGGTCCAGAGTGGCGCGCCTTCGATGCGGAACAGGGCCAGAAGAGGGCCCGGACGGGAGCGCCGATGACCTACACCATACATGACAAGGGTCTGTCGACCACCATCGGGTGGAAGAACAAGGACTCGTACGGCAAGTCCATCCCGACCCGTAACCGGGCACAGCTCTACAGGCTGCGCAAGTGGCAACGACGCATCCGTGTGAGCAATGCCACCGAGCGGAACCTGGCCTTCGCCCTGACCCAGCTGGACCGCATGGCCTCCAACATGGGCCTTCCCAGGAACATACGTGAGACCGCTGCGATGATCTACCGCAAGGCGGTCCACAACAACCTCATCCGTGGTCGGAGCATCGATGGTGTTGTGGCCGCTTCCCTTTACGCGGCCTGCCGCCAATGCGGTGTGCCAAGGACCCTCGACGAGATAGCCACCGTCTCACGGGTCGGCCGCAAGGAGATCGGTCGTACCTACCGCTTCATGATCCGCGAGCTCAAGCTCAAGCTCATGCCCACCTCGCCCGAGGACTACATATCCAGGTTCTGCAGCGAGCTCAAGCTGGATGGGACCGTCCAGGCCAAGGCGGCAGAGATACTGGCCGAGGCGGCCGACAACGAGCTCACCTCCGGCAGGGGCCCGACGGGAGTGGCCGCCGCCGCCATCTACATCGCGTCGATCCTGTGCAACCAGCGCAGGACCCAGCGAGAGGTGGCCGACGTGGCGGGTGTCACCGAGGTGACGATCCGGAACCGGTACAAGGAGCTGACCGAGAAGCTCCACATCAAGGTCGAGATCTGAAGGACCCAGTAAAGGACCCGGGCAACCCTCCAGGAGAGATACTCCGACAAAGCCATTACAAATATTTTTATATAGGTGCCCATCCTTGGGTTCGAATGGTAGTTGACCATGGACCCGACTAGTACCTTCAGATTGCGGGATGTCTCGGCCCTTACCGGATCCCTAGCGGCCTTTGCGATAGTCGCCCTCCTCATAGCCTCGGGAACGGCCACCCATGATGTGATGGCGGCCTCGGGGCTCGTCACCGATTTCGCCGGTGCTGGAGAAGACATCCAGATCAATTTCACCAAGATCGGAGGCAGCGATAACATCGATTATTCTATAAAGCTGCCGAAACAGTCCAACGTGTTGGAGGCTAGCCTGAACGTTACCGGTGATGACATATTCATCAAGAATCAGATCAAGACCTTCAAGAGCGCCTTCGACTTCCGGGCGGGCACCAAGACCAACCTGATCTACGACACCTCCGGCCTCCACCTGGACATGGACACCCTGGCCCCCTTCTGGCCAGGTTCCAAGAAGACCACTGGCAACAATCCGTATGATGTCGTTGGCGGTGATTTCAACAATGACGGCCTGGACGATTTCGTAACGGTCAACTACGATTCAGACTCCGCCACCGTCTACTACCAGAACAACCTGGGTAAAATGATCACCAAGACCACCCATGCAACCTCGGACCAGCCGAACTCCG
>JAUVEQ010000128.1 GCA_030594725.1 Methanobacteriota archaeon | reverse complement strand
CCCGAGGCGATGGCCGCGCTGTTGTGGACCGCTGCGATCTTGACGCCCACCGGGACCCGGTATCGGCTGGCCTCCTTCAGGGCGAAGATCAGCTGCTGGAGGTCCTCGATGGAGTAGATGTCGTGGTGGGGATAGGGGGAGAGGGCGTCGGTGCCCTTGGGTATCATCCGCGTCTCGGAGATGAGCTGGGAGGTCTTCTCACCGGGCAGGTGGCCCCCGTGGCCGGGCTTGGCCCCCTGGCCTATCTTGATCTCCAGGGCCGAGACCTTCTTGAGGTAGTCCGGGTTGATGCCGAAACGGCCGCTTGCCACCTCGCTGTTGATCACGTCGGAGTACTGGTAGAAGTCGGGATGGAGGCCTCCCTCGCCGGTGCCCACGAGGGTGCCGATCTCCTGGGCGGCCTTGAACAGGGCCACCTGGGCGTTGTAGCTGATGGAGCCCAACGACATGTGGCCCACCATGATGGGGGTGGAGAGCTGGACGTTGGGCGGCATCTTGGTCCTGAGGACGATGTCGTCCTCTCCCTCCTGAAACTCCAATCTCGAGGGCTTGCGTCCCAGGTAGGTCCGGGTCTCGATGGGTTCCCGGAGGGGGTCGATGGCGGGGTTGGTGACCTGTGCCGCGTCCAGGACCAGGTCGTCGAAGACGTTCCGGTATGGAAGGTCGTTGCCGCAGGAGGACAGCAGCACGCCGCCGGTGGAGGCCTGCTCCCAGCCGATGCGGCGGATCCGGTCATCGTAGGCGGCGTGGGGCTGAAGGACCATCTCGTTCCTCGTGATGGTGATGGCATCCTGGGGGCACATCATCGCGCAACGCTGGCAGGCGACGCAGTTGTCGTGCTCGGCCACGATGCGCTCGCCGTTGAAGGACATGGCATCGAAGGTGCAGTTGACTGTGCACCGCTTGCATATCTTGCAGGTCTCACGGTCGATGTGCACCTTGTACCGGGGGGCCATCGGGATGCGGATGCCATCCATCTTGGCAGTCACGCCTTCACCTCCTCGATCCGGAGCGGTTTGGCATCGAGCCGGTTGTCCAGCCCCTTCCATATGATGCCCTTGTTGAGCTGGACGATGACGGGGTTCCCCGTCACGGGTGCCCAAACGTCGCTGGTGTCCGACACCCGCTGGATGGCGCTCTCCTCCGAGGCTGCGAAGACGGTGTTGCCCCCGTCCCCGGAGGTGGCGGCGATCATGGGCCGGAGCTTCTTGCGGTCCGTGAGGGCTATCATGGTGGGCTCGGGCCGGTTGGTGCCGACCAGGATGCTGAAGGGGCCGTTGATCATGGCCCTCCCGTAGGTGGCACGCAGCGCTATGGCGATGTCCCTCTGGACCTGGGGGAGCCGTTCGATGTCCTCGTAGTAGTACGGTGCCATGGCCACCGAGGCCAGCAATTTTGGGATGTTGTGGCGGCGGCACATCAGGTCCCAGAGGTACGTGACCACCTCCGAGTCGGTGAGCAGGGTGCACTTGTACCCCCACATCTCCACGTAGCGCTTGTTGGTGCCGTAGGAGGTGATCTCGCCGTTGTGGCAGAGGGACCAGTCGAGGATGTTGAAGGGATGGGCGCCGCCCCACCACCCGGGGGTGTTGGTGGGGAACCTGGAGTGGCTGAGCCACATGTAGCCCTTGTAACGCTCGGCCAGGTCGTAGAACTCGCCGATCTCGTACGACCATCCGTTGCCCTTGAAGACGGCCATGTTCTTGCCCGAGGACATGCAGAAGGCGCCGTCGATGGAGGAGTTGACCTGCATCACGATGTCCACGATGAAATCGTCCTCGGACCGGATATGGGGGGTGGCCGCGATGTTCTCCTCGGGGACGTCCAGGAAGAAGCGCCATATGAGGGGGTATGGACCCTTCATGCCCCTGACCTGGTGGGTGAACACCCGCTCGTCCCCGACGACGGCCGCCCGCGCCTTGAACAGCTCCTCCACCCGCTCCTTGGCCTCCTCGTCGTCCAGCAGAAGCTGGATGCAGTACTGGTCGGCGTTGTCGGGGAAAAGGCCGTAGCAGGCATATCCCGCACCCAGGCCGTTCTCCCGGTCGGTCATGGTGGTGATCATGTCGATCACCCGCTTGCCCGTCTCCCGGGTGCCGTCGATGTTTATCAGGCCAGCGATACCGCACGCCTCGATGTCCTTCCGGAAGCCGTTGGGCGGGAGGGTGACCCCGAGTCGGCCGCTCTTGCCGTCGATGGTGGCGACCTGTCCGACGCGTCCCAGCTTTCCCCAGGAGGTCTCGATGTGGTCGTAGAAGAGGTCCCGTTCGTTGAGTGGTCCTTTCATTCGTTCTCCCTCGTGGCATCCTCGATGAGTTTTCTGAAGCTTTCGATGTCTGGAGCCTCCATGCAGTCCAGACCGCACTCTTCCCGCAGTTCCTCGTCGGGGGTGAAGGAGTAGCCGGAAGCCTCCAGCTCCTCCATCCTGTGCACGAGCACCTCGGGTCTGATCCCCCTTTCCACCGCCAGGTTCTTGAGGTGTACCCAGAGGCGCACCATGCCGAAGCCCTGGGGGCAGTGCTGGATACATTCGTGGCAGTTCACGCAGTACCAGAAGTCGGCCCGTTGTATCGCCTCCTCGTACTTGCCGTCGAGGATGAGGTCCAAGACCTCCCCGGGCTTGTACTCCGGGACGGTCATGGCGGCGGCGCAATCGTCCGTGCATGCGAGGCAACGCTTGCAGATGTCCAGCTGGGCCCGGGTGATCTCCTCGGTGTAGAACCCCTCGGGCACATCCTCCTCGCGGATCCGCTCCACGAGCCCCTGCTCGTTGCCGACGCTGGCCGCGAAGTGGTACTGCATCCCCATCTCCAGAGGATCGATCCCCATGGCAAGGCCCAGGAGCTGGGTGATGTAGAGGATGGGCAGTTCCAGGCTCTCGAAGTAGATGTCCTTGACCTTCCGCTCCCCCGCGAAGAACTGGGCGAAGCAGTAGGGGCAGTTGACGACGAGGCCGTCGCTCCCCTCCTCCTTGACGGAGCGGAGCACCCTGCGGGCCGCCGGGACCACGTCGTCCTTACGGCCGATGGAGAAGCCGCCGCCACAGCAGTCATCCTGCTCCGGGTACCTCTTGACCTTGGCTCCCGTGGCCTTGATCAGGTCCCGCAGGTAGTAGGGGTCCTCCGGATCGTCGAAGCCCATGTGGTCCATGGGCCTCTTGACATGGCAACCGACGAAGGGCGAGAAGGTGAACCGGCCCAGGGGGATCTTGACGGCCTTGTCGATGGTGTTGATGCCCACGTCGTCGTGGAGCACCTGGAGGATGTGCTTGACATCGATGGTGCCCCGGAACTCGAGGCCGTGTTCCTTGAGCCGTTCGTTGATCAGGTCCCTGAAGGCGCTGTCGGACCGGAGCTTGGAGTTCACGGTCTTGAGGGTGTCGTAACATCCGTTGCACAGGCTTACGATGTCGAACCCCTCGACCTCCGCCAGGGCCAGGTTCCGGGCTGCGATGGTGTACCACAGGTCCTTGTCCGTGCTCTGGATGGCCATCTGGTTCGGGCAGCAGCTGAGGCCGTCGATGTCGTGGACCTTGAGCCCCAGCTCCTTCAACACCCGTCGGCTGGCCACCTCGATGAATGGGAACTTGCTCGGTATCAGGCATCCGGTGAAAATGGAAAACTCCCGAGTGCTGCCCTTGCCCATGTTTCTCTCCTCCTCCGCTCACGTATGTCACGTATGTATTGTAGTGCTTCAGATACTGGGCGCGAAGCTCTCCTTCACGATGTTCAGCACGAGCTTGGATGACGTGCGCTGCACGTACTCGTGCTCTGCCAGTTCCTTGACGAATGTGTTCAGGTCCTCGGTGGAGCAGAACTTGGTCACGAACATCGTGTCGTACTCGCCCGTAATGTCGTAGATCGAGCAGACGTTCCTGTGCTCCACGAACGCCTGCTGGACCTCCTCGATGTGGCCTCCCTGGATCCGGATGTCCACGAGGGCACAGATGTCGTAGCCCAGCTCCTGGGCGTTGACGTGGGGGACGAATTTGGTGATGATCCCCTCTTCCTTCATGCGCTTGATGCGGTTCGAGACGGTGCCGACCGAGGTCCCGACCTCCTTGGCTATCGTCTCCTGACCGACGGATGCGTCCTCTAGTAGAATCCTGAGGATCTTCTGGTCGACATCATCCATTTGTCTCAAGCGATCCCATCCGCTTCTTTACAAAACGCTGTATAGGACACGGTGTATATTAAAGTTTCTTCAGAGAAACTGCTGAGAATGTGAAATATTTTCACGATTGACGGCAAATCGTTAAAGAAATTTAGGGTGACCGGAATTATCCTAAAATTAATGAATCTTCTTTCCTCCGAGCTCTAGCTCCAGGTGAAACGAAGGTTAATGCGATATGACCGGCCCGTAGGCACCTTCAGGCGTCAGCCGCGAGATGCATACGGCCCATATTCGAGGCAAATAGGTGGACCCGTCGGGATTCGAACCCGAGGCCTCCCGCTTGCAAAGCGGACGATCTACCAGGCTGATCTACGGGCCCTTGTCCGGCGGGATGCGGATGGCCATTGATAAACGTTGCCCACTCACTCGTTGCCGAACGTGATGCCCTGAGCCAGGGGGAGCTCCTCGCCCCAGTTTATGGTGCACGTCTGACGCCTCATGTACTGCTTCCAAGAGTCCGAACCGGACTCGCGGCCGCCACCGGTGTCCTTCTCTCCCCCGAAGGCCCCGCCGATCTCCGCACCCGAGGTGCCGATGTTGATGTTGGCGATGCCGCAGTCCGAGCCTGCGTGGGACAGCCACTTCTCTCCGTTGTGCAGGTTGGTGGTGAACATCGCGCTGGAAAGTCCCTGGGGGACCATGTTGTTCATGGCTATGGCCTCCTCCACCGAGCCCACCTCGTTGATGTAGAGGATGGGAGCGAAGGTCTCCTCCTGCACGATGGGAGCATCGCCCCGGATCCGCACGATGCAGGGCTTGACGTACCAGCCCGGCCTGTCGATGGTCTCGCCCCCGAAAACGACCTGTCCGCCCTGCTCCTTGATCTTCTCCAGGGCGTTTCCCATGTCCTGGATGGCACCGTGGTGGACCAGGGGGCCCATGAGGTTCGCCTCGTCCAGCGGGTCGCCGATGGGAACGCTCTCGTAGGCCTTCACAAGACGATGGACGAACTCGTCGGAGACCTGCCTGTCGATGATGACGCGTCGGGTGGAGGTACAGCGTTGACCCGCGGTGCCGACGGCTCCGAACAGGACGCCCCGGACGGCCATCTCCAGGTCCGCGGTCCCGTCCACCAGGACGGCGTTGTTCCCACCCAGCTCGAGGATGGTGCGTCCAAGGCGCGCCGACACGACCTCCGCGACGCGCTGTCCCATCGGGGTCGAGCCCGTGGCGGAGACCAGACGCACCCTCGGGTCCGCTATGAGCTTCTCACCGACCTCCCGTCCGGGACCCACCACGTACGAGAAGATGCCCTCCAGGTCGAACTTCGCCATCACATCGTTCGCGATGTGCTGGACGGCGACGGCGCACAGGGGCACGTCGGAAGAGGGCTTCCATACGGTAGTGTCCCCGCACACCGCGGCGATGGCGGCGTTCCACGCCCAGACCGCCACGGGAAAGTTGAAGGCGGAGATGACGCCCACGATGCCCAACGGGTGCCACTGCTCGTACATCCTGTGGAAGGGTCGCTCCGAGTGCATGGACTTGCCGTACAGCTGGCGGGAGAGTCCCACGGAGAAGTCGCATATATCGACCATCTCCTGGACCTCGCCCCAACCCTCCTGGACGATCTTCCCCATCTCCAGGGTCACCAGCTTGCCCAGGGGGTCCTTCTTCTTCCGCAGCTCCTCGCCCAGGATGCGAACGACCTCGCCCCTCTTGGGAGCCGGCATCATACGCCAGGTCTCGAAGGCCTCCTGGGACCTGGAAAGGACCGTGTCCAGGTCCTTAGCGCTCACCAGACGTACCCTGGCGATGGTCTCGCCGTCGATCGGGGATATCGACTTGATGGTCCTCGCATCCGGGTCGTCTATCCAGCTGTCCTTCCCCCAGCCAGCGCCGGGGTTGACCTCTTCGATCCCAAGCTCGTCAAGGAAGTCGTGCCTCATGTTCAATCCACCCGAGGGCGGCGTTATGGGAGGACGGACTTATAGGCGTTATGCTAGACCTCGACCTGGAGTGGGGGGAATGGGGTGGGGGTAACAGGAGGGTGGTGGGAACGGCTCACGATCCAAGGACGGAAGGGACAGTAAGTATACGGGTGGTCAGAAAGACCTAGCTGCCCTCGGGGTAGGCCTGTTCGATCGCTTCCATGATGTACTCCTTGGGCAGGGCGCCGACGGTCTTGCCAACGACCTCGCCTTCCTTGAAGTACAGGATGGTCGGGATGCTCATGATACCATACTGGCGCGGGATGTTCCGGTTCTCGTCGGTGTTCAGCTTGCCGAACACGACCTTCCCCTGCAGCTCGCCGGCGATCTCCTCTATGGTCGGGCCCAGCATCCTGCAGGGGCCACACCATTCCGCCCAGCAATCCACGACAAGTTGAGAGTACTTGGCGGACAGTTCATCGATATTGTCATCGGTAACCTCGATCGGGGCCGATGGCCAGTCAGAGGTGTCGGTGCCATTGTCAGACATGGAATTCATCATCTCCTGAAGCTTGCGTTGCCGGATCTCGAGAAGTTCGGGGTCCTCATCGGCCTCTTCTCCTCCGGTTGTGTCAGGCATCAACACAACCGAAAGGCTGGCTGGTATAAATTGTTTTCCCCCGGTATATGCGGGTGTGGATTAGGAACGGGCCGGTGGCCTCATATATCCGCGGTGCATTGCCCGCATCCGATGCCCGTCCCCCACGTCAATGCCCTTATCTTCGACCTGGACGACACCATAACGAACTTCCAGGAGACCGCGGACATAGCCTTCGACATAGCCTTCAAGGACATCTGCGAGGAGCACGGGGTGGACATCAAGGCGCTCCATGAGGTCTACATGGGACTGTTCGAGGACTTCTACACCCTCCACCTGGAGGGCCACGTGAACCTGGAGGAGTTCCGCGCCTACCGGTTCTCCAGGTCCTTCGAGATCGTGGGCCTGCCCGTCGAGGATGATTTTCTGGACCTCTGCGTTCAGTTCCAGCATATCTACGACCAGATGCTTCGGACCTTCCCGGGCACCTGCGAGGTCCTCAAGGAGCTGGACGAGCATTTCCCGTTGGGTCTCATCACCAACGGCCCGACCGATCCCCAGTGGCGGAAGATAAACAAGGTGAAGCTGCCTCGCATCATGGAGGTCATCCTTGTCTCGGGCCAGCTGGGCATCTCGAAGCCAGACCCACGGATATTCGATGTGGCCCTGGAGGGCCTGCGGGTGGCCCCCGAGGAGGCCTTGATGGTGGGGAACTCCCTCGAGCACGACCACCAGGGGGCGATCAACGCGGGCATGCGCTTCGTGTGGGCCAATCACTTCAAGAAGGCTCTGCCGGAGGGCTGGCCGAAGCCCGACTACGAGGTGCACAGCTTCGCGGAGCTCAGGGAGCTTCTCCTGGGCTAGTCGGGCCCGACGTCACGTCGTCAGAATATCTGCCAGTGGACCAGGTCTTCCAGGTCACGCCTGGTCCTCGGTTCGGGGGTCTCCGCGGGGTATCCCACGGTCATGCCGATCACGGCGATCTTCTTCTCCGGGATGGCCAGGAACGTGCGGATGCGCCTCTCGTTGAAGGCACCGATCCAGCAGGTCCCGAGGCCCATCTCGTGGGCCCGCAGCGTGAGATGGTCCAACGCGATGGCCGGGTCCACGTGGATCCACTTGGCATCGGGGTCCGAGATGATGAAGAGGAAGGCACCGGCCTCTCCAACGTG
>JAUVEQ010000140.1 GCA_030594725.1 Methanobacteriota archaeon | reverse complement strand
GTGCACAGCGACGAGGGACGTCGCTACCTGGGCGCCATGTTTGCGGCCGCCAACTTCGCCTTTTGCAACCGCCAGGTGCTGATGCATCTGGCCGCCGAGGCACTGGGCCAGGCCCTGGGGCGTTCCCGTGCTGACCTGGGCTTGGCCTTGGTCTACGACGTGGCCCACAACATCGCCAAGAAGGAGGAGCACCAGGTGGAGGGCCAGCGGCGTCGCCTGCTGGTGCATCGCAAGGGCGCCACCCGGGCCTTTCCCGCGGGGCGACCAGAGCTGTCCGCAGACTACGCAGACGTGGGCCAGCCCGTCATCATCCCCGGCGACATGGGCACCGCATCCTACCTCCTGGTGGGGACCCAGCAGGCCCTGGACGACACCTGGGGCAGCACCTGCCACGGGGCGGGCCGCCGCATGTCCCGCACCAAGTCGGTGAAGACCTTCAGGGCCGAGAGGATCATCAAGGACCTGGGCAACCGGGGCATCTACGTGAGGGGCGAGAGCATGAAGGTGCTGGCCGAGGAGGCCCCCGATGCATACAAGGACATCGACCAGGTGGTGGATGTGACCCACAGGGGCGGGATATCCAAGAAGGTGGCACGACTGGTCCCGATGGGCGTGATGAAGGGCTAGGAATCATTCTCCCTTTCACAATGTTCGAAACTTGTACCAATATTCGAATATTGTCTCACGATGATAATTCATAGCCAGTATGTCAGTATCCTGCAGAATAAATGCTGAATATCCTTCTATATCGCCCTTAACGGTTCGACGCGTGTCGTAGTAAGTATATAACCGAAGAGCCCCGAATCATACATCGGATGTCACAGGGTGGTGAAGGATTATGAAGAAGATGGCTCTGTTCGTGTCCCTGCTCATGATCGCAAGCTCGTTCACGGCCTCGGCCTGGGGTCCGATGGACCCCACGGACACGAAGGCGGACCCCGATGACGACAAGCTGGGCAACCTGGACGAGTTCAAGGCGGGCACCAATCCCCTGAACCCGGACACCGACGGCGGAGGGTGCTGGGACGGCTGGGAGGTCACGTACGGCCTCGACCCCACCAATCCCGATGATGACCTGTTCGACACCGACAACGACGGCTGGACGAACCTCCGGGAGTTCCTCGAGGGCACCAATCCCCTGAACCCGAACACCGACGGGGACCAGTACCCCCTCGACTCCACCGACCCCAATCCCCTTGTCCCGGACACCAGGGGCGATCCCAGGATCGGTCCGGTCCCCTTGCCGATCCCTGTAACGGAGTGGGACTCTGACAACGATACCCTCGCGGACGTCTTCGAGCCCGAGTGGGGCACCGACCCCTTCAACCGGGACTCCGATGGTGACAAGCTCCACGATGGTCTCGAGCTCTACTTCGGATCCGACCCGAATGACAGGGACACCGATGACGATGGTCTTTGGGACGGCCAGGAGGTCTGGAAGATGCCTGGCGATATGCACTTCACCGGGACCAGCCCCAGGAGGGCCGACTCCGACGGCGATGGCATTGACGACTATCATGATGATAATGATATGGATTTCCTGCCCAACTGGGCCGAGTGGAGGTACGACCCTCTCACCGGAGAGCCATTGAACTATACCAACCCCCGTGACCCGGACACCGACGATGACGGTGTCCGGGATGGCCACGAGATATTCGGCAACCCGGCCAACGGGGACCAGACCTCCGACCCGCTCCTCGCGGACACCGATGACGACCAGCTCACGGACGATATCGACCCGCGCACGTGGTTGGTGGACCATCTGGCATGGTCCAGGGTCGTTGGTAACAGCACCTCCCCGACCCCGTTCTTCCCCGGGGTCGTCACCAAGGGTGTTCCCTTCAACGTGCGGGGTCAGGTCGAGTTCAACATGACCCCCTACACCGGAGAGGGCACCGGTGACTGGACGCCTATCTCCGTCCCGATGCTCGTCCAGATATGGATAGAGCAGGACGGTGCGATGGTGCCCATCTCGGACCCGGTCGCCACCGGCAACGATGGCCTCTTCAAGGTCTCGGTGACCATCGGCGATGATGTCAGGGCGGGGCTGGCAAGGTTGGTGATCACCACCAGCATCCACGAGAAGGTGGAATACCTACCGATGGTGTGGGATGACGCTTCCGGCAATCGCCTGCCGTGATCCATCACCAATGGGGCCGCAGGCGATGGCGGTCCCATCCCCTTCCCTTCCTCGCGGTGGTCCAAAGGATATCGCAACGACCGCGGGTGGGACCTACTGGACCTACCGGACCTACTTCTTCATGTAGCGGGCGATCACACGGATAAGGCCGGCCTTGGTGCCGTCAACGTTGTCGATGGAGATGAGAACGCGGCCCGCCTTGTGGAACCAGAATGCCGGATGGTGCGAGTCTGGGTCCAGCTCGGGGTCGAAACCCGCGCTCTGGGCTGCATGGAACACATCGATGGCGTTGGGACGCTTCACGGCCATTTCCCGGGGGACCCTGCGGCCATCTTCCCGGCTGATGCGACTGTCGAAGTACTGGGGGTAGATGATGAAGTATCCGTCGCGGGCGCCCACCATGGTCGCCTATCCCCCCGAGAAGGGATCACTTCTCCAGGAGGACGACGTTGACTACGCCGTCCTGCCCGGGGCGGCTGGTCACGCGGGCAGCACCAAGCTCGGTCTGGACGATGGCACCCTTGTTCAAGAAATTGCGCTGGACGTAGTTCCGGTTGGCGGGGTTCTCCAGCACCGTGGTGATCGTCGTTGACTTGACCTTGCCGGTCTTGGGGTCCACTGCATTGGCCTTCTCGGCATGGACCAGGCGCATCTTGGAGTTGCCACCACGAGTCCTTATCTTGAACGCCTTCTGCTTGCCCACCGAGGTGAATAGCTTCTCCCGGCCGATCTCGCTCCGCCTCTTCTTGCGATTAGGCCGGCGTAGGCCGCCGGTGGTCTTCCTCCGGGACTTGCCCATCCACTGTGCCATTGGCTCACCTCGAGCAGAGCCCTTATGATAGGTTCGGTATTTAAAAGTTCTGCCATGGCGGCGAAGGGATTTTGGCCCAGCAATGTATCTACCCAGTCGGTGAGGATTTGACCGACGAACTGAACAAGGTCACTGGTACGGGTTGCGAGGCCGAGATCGAGGAGGCCGTCATCGATGTCGGCAGGAAGATGGCCCTTGCGGCACGCACCGCCCCGAAGGGGGTGGGCCAGGACTACCTGGAGATCAAGCTCGTGACGGGAGAGGACCTGGACGCGCTGGGTCGGGCCATGATAGAGAAGGGCGAGGCCGAGGACAAGGCCCACTTCGTCCGGGACGGCAAGAGCGTGCTCCGCAGCCACGCCGTGCTCCTCATCGGCCTCCTGGACCACCCCGCCATCGGCCTGGACTGCAACGCCTGCGGCCACGGGACCTGCGCCGACTTCGAGGCGGCCAGGGCAGACGCGCCCGACGGGGACTTCTCCCCCGCCTGTGTCTTCCGGTCCCAGGACCTGGGCATCGCCGTGGGCTCTGCCGTCAAGACCGCCCAGATACACAACGTGGACAACCGGATCATGTACCGTGGCGCGGTGGTGGCCATCGAGCTGGGCATGATCGGGCCCGGACTGTGCCTGGCCATACCCCTGGCGGCCGTCGGCAAGAGCCCCTTCTTCGACCGCTGAAGAGGAATGGGTACAATTTATCTACGGGCGGCACCATTCGACCCCATATGACAAGGCTGACCCTCCTGGGCACGGGGGGCGGTCGCTTCGCCACCGTGACACAGGAAAGGGCGACGGGGGGCGTATACCTAGAGGACGGTGTGAGCCTACACGTAGACCCTGGCCCAGGCTCCTTGGTCATGATGAGGAGGGCGAGGCTGGACCCCATGAGAACCGACGGTATCCTCGTTAGCCACTGCCATCCCGACCACTACACCGACGCCGAGGTGTTGCTGGAGGCCATGACCAATGGCACCCATACCAGACGGGGATACCTGGCTGCATCGCGAAGCGTGCTCGAAGGGACCGGTACCATCGGGCCGGCCATCTCAGCGTACCACCAGGCGGCGGTGGACGAGGTCAGGATGCTGGAACCGGGCGATGAGATGGAGATCGGCCACGTCAAGGTGCTGGCCACACCCGCTGACCACTCTGACCCGACCACCGTGGGGTTCCGCATCGCGACCACCAACGGGGATGTGGGCTACGTGCCCGACACCTCCCTCCACGAGGACGTGATCGAGGCCAACAAGGGAGTGCGTATGCTCATCGTTCCCGTCACACGGCCATTGCGCGCCCGCATCGACCACCACCTGTGCACCGAGGACGCAGCGGTCCTGATCGAGGGAGTGCAACCGGACGTGGCCGTGCTCAATCACCTGGGTCTCAAGATCCTGCGGGAGGACCCCCTGATGCAGGCCGACTGGATATCCAAGAAGAGCGGCGTGCCAACGGTGGTGGGCGAGGACCTGATGCGCATCCGGATGGCCGAACACATCAGCATCAAGGGTCCAGGCGAGGGGAGAGGCCACGGCAGGCGCGGGAGGCGCGGGGGTCACCGGGGTGGCGGGAATGACCAGCAGCATGGAAAGGAGCCGCCCCCGTCCGAAAGTGAGGGAGATAGGACAGAATAAAAGAAAAAGGTCTTGGACCTTGTGGCATTGGAATTCATTCATACCGCTATGAACGATTCCTCAACCTCGTAGATGTTCCATCCTGGAGTGATGGGTCCACCAATCTCCAACACATTCGAGCTGCCAATGGGATGACACCGGACCAACCGGATCCCTGCACTGACGTGATCATCACCTGGTACATCTGGCTCGTAGAGGATCCACTGATGGTCTCCATTCCTCTCGGTCGGCATCGAGAATTCCCAGTCATTGATCGCGCGGAATGACATCACACTACCTTCGATCCTTACACGACCATCGAACTCGATCCTCAACCCACGTCCGTGCTCTGTGGCCACATGCGAGATCTTCGCGTCTCCACTGACCACCCTCACCGTCCCTTCCAAGGGCTCGTAGAAGCTGGTGGGGATGATGATGACTCCGGAGTCGACCGTGACCAATTCTATCTGGAGGTCCAGATCCCGTTGATACTTCATTGCGATGGTCCCATACACCACGACGGACTGGCATATGAGGACTGCTATCAGGACCACACCCACTATCTTGAGGGGGATCCTCTTTCCGGGTCCGTGGTAGTCCACGCCCTGCTGGTACTTTTTGAGGAACAGGTATGACAATGCTAGGATCGCCAATCCTAACCACAACGCGATGGCGTAATATAATGGGGAGTAGTCCTGATACACCAAGCAAACCCCTTTATTACTTGTGGGTGCCAATGGT
The DNA here is from genome assembly GCA_030594725.1 of Methanobacteriota archaeon. GTDB lineage: Archaea > Thermoplasmatota > DTKX01 > DTKX01. Next base: position 2,129 of record JAUVEQ010000140.1, on the reverse strand, counting down.
ATTAACACCTTCCCTATTGTATTGCAGACCTGTCAACCAACGGTCGGACCGTCGTGGGGACCAATCTTAATATCCCGTGAACCGATTCAGGGGGCCCGGGTGGTACGTTGACCTACATCGACCAGCTCCGCGAGGCCCTGGGACCCGACAAGGTCCTTGACGCCGACTTCGACAGGTTCTCCTACTCCTCCGATTTCTCCCCCATGGGCCCGGGAGAGGAGGTGGTGCCCGACGTGGTCGTCCTGCCCAGCGGTACCGAGGACGTCGTCCAGGTGGTGAAGGTCGCCCGGGAGCACGGGATACCCATCACACCCGTGGGCGGCATGACTGGTATGCTCGGAGGCGGTCTGGCCATCCGGGGCGGCATCCTGCTGGCGACCCACACCATGGGCGACGTGCTGGAGGTGGATGTTGCCAACCAGACCGTCCGGGTCCAGGCGGGTGCGACCCTGCAGAGCATCAACGACCGGCTGGAGGCCCACGGGCTGTGGCTTCCCCACCTGCCCGAGTCCAAGTGGAGCGCCACCGTCGGTTCCTCCATCGCCTCGGACAACGACTCCACCTTCGGTATGCGCCATGGCAAGATCCTCCAGCCGCTGCTGTCGGTCCATGTGGTGGACGGCAACGGGAAATCGGTGGAGTTCGGCCACCGCAAGAGCCGCTTCACGTCATCGGGCTACAAGGTCAAGGACCTCTTCGTGGGCGCCGAGGGCACCCTGGGCATCGTCACGGAGGCCACCCTGAAGGTCGAGCCCCTGCCCCCCTACCGCCGGGTCGAGATGATCGTGATACCCTCCCTCACCCGGGCCGTCGACCTCATCGGCCACTGCCTGGGGTCGGGCATAAGCCTGGAGGCGGCCCACATCAACTGCCGGCACCGACTGGGGTTCTACACCCACGCCTACAAGGTCAAGCACGGCCACGAGCCGGAGATCCCCGACTGGGCCGGCGCCCTGTTCTCCTTCGCCATCGCCGGCGCCAAGGAGGTGGTGGACTTCCAGACCGATTGGGTGCTCCGCCAGGGCGAGGAGTCCTTCGAGGGCAAGGTAGTCGCCGAGCGGGACATCGTGGACAGCTGGTGGACCTCCAAGCACACCCTGGACTTCGAGGCGTTCCAGCAGAAGTGGCCCGCGAGCCAGGGAGAGAAGATGTTCGGTGCCGCCGACGTGGGGGTCCCCATGGGTGAGCTGGAGAGATTCTACGAGGAGGGCTTCATGGTCCTTCTTGAAAAGCACGGCCTGGAGGTACTTGGCATGAACGCGTACCTGGAGCAACCCAACTCTATTGGCCTATCGCTCTCCTGCGCGGTGTTCGTGGACTACCACGACCAGGCACAGGTGGATGCCTTCCGGGCCTTCGTGGTGGAAATGTCCCGCAAGGCCGTGGAGATGGGAGGTACCTCGACCACCTACATGTCCGACACCTACGTGAAGATCGCCACGATGCACGAGGAGGCGGGGGACGCCCTGGAGTACTACCGGCGCATCAAGGAGATCTTCGACCCCGATCACATCATGAACACCGGCAAGAAGTGGGAGGACGACCCGCGACCGGCCGGGAGGGATGAGGAGTGAGCGGGGAGAAGGGCCGGAGCGACAAGGAGAGGCGTATCGGGGACGAGCGCCTGAAGGACGAGGTGATGACCTGCTACGCCGCCTCCTGTGGCCTGTGCCGGCGCAACTGCCCCATCTACGACATCACCGGCAGGATGATCCACAGCAGCACGGGCAAGAACCGGATAATCAGGGGCTACATGGAGGGCAAGATCGAACCCTCCCAGGAGCTGGCCGAGGCCGTGTTCACCTGCACGTTGTGCGGCAACTGCGACGTGATGTGCGCGGTTCCCAACACCGAGCACTTCATCGCCATGCGCCAGGAGCTGGTCGAGAAGGGGTTCTTCATAGGATCCCTGGACGCGGTCTCCCGGAACGTGGAGGAGACGGGCAGTATCTACGCCCAGTCGATGGCGGAGCCCCGCCCCGGCAAGGTGACCGTCTACGCGGGCTGCCGATGGGGGTACAGGGCCAACGCCCTCCGGCGGATCCTTGCCGTGCTGGAACTGGCGGGCATGGAGCCCCGCATCCTGGACGAGGTGTGCTGCGGCTACCCCCTCCGGATCTTCGGCTTCA
>JAUVEQ010000164.1 GCA_030594725.1 Methanobacteriota archaeon | reverse complement strand
GTCGATGTCCATGTTCTTGGCGTTCCTCAGGTTCCATCCGGTGGCTTCCGTCCAGGCTCCGTAGTATGGATCGCCCTCGAACTTCCACTGGAGGGAGGAGCCTGTGCCGAAACCCTGCTCATCGAAGGCCGAGCCTTTGATCGGGATCGTGCCGTCGTAGGTCGTATCGGCCACGGGCATGACCAACGACAGAACAGGTTCCTGGGTCTTCTCATCGGACCCATCTGGCCCATCGTTGCATAAGGGGGTCCAGAATATCGCTGCTACAACCATCGAGATGACCACAAGGGTCGCGATACCAATGCCAACGAGCAGATTGCGCTCCATCCAAACCCCTCGGATGACCCCGTTCGAATCAGTCATCACGGGTTGAAATAGTTATTGGGGACCCTGAGGGACCCCCTCATCCACGGATGGCTGCCATCCGACGGTCCGTGATTTTTGTAGCAGAATGCTTATTACGTGCGGGCACCATACAAGCAAGCACCTACTTGCTTTCATAGGAGGTCGAGGCATGGAACCGACCCCGGACACGAACACGAGGATACTGGATGCGGCATTGAGCTTGTTCTACCAGAATGGATACGACGGGACGACGACCAGGGCGATCGCCGAGGGGGCAGGGGTCAACGAGGTGACCCTCTTCCGCAACTTCGGATCGAAGGAGAAGATCTTTCTGGCCATGATAGAACGGGAGACGGACGTGATGGCCGATATCGAGGAGTTCGGCCTCCGGCCATCGGGTAACGTCGAGGACGACCTGGCCAAGGCTGGCGAGCGCATCCATCACGAGATGGTGAGCAGGGCGAAGCTCGTCAAGATCTCGATGGTCGAGGCCAGCAAGGACCCGAGGGTGTGGGACAGCATTGGTCATGTGCCGTTCCAGGTCCTTGGCATGTTGACGAGGTACTTCGATGAGGCCAAGGAGGCGGGGTACATCCGGGATGTGAACAGCCAGCTCGCGGCCGTGACCTTCTTCAGCTTCTTCTTCCGGTCGATGGTCGCCACGGCCTTCCTCGGCCAGGACGTGTTCATCAAGATGGGCCAGGAGACCATCCGGGAGTTCGCGGGGATCATGGCAAGAGGGCTTGTGGTGGAGGGATGAGATGACGAACACCATCGAGACCAAAGGGCTCACCAAGCGCTTCGGCGATCTGGTTGCGGTCGACGACCTGGACCTATCCATCGAGTCGGGCGAGGTCTACGGCCTCCTTGGTCCCAACGGGGCGGGGAAGACCACCGTCATCCGACTGCTCGTGGGTCTCAGCAGGCCCAACGAGGGCAGCATGACCATCTTCGACAGGCCAGCGGGCCACGAGGACCTCTCACAGCGCATGGGTTACATGCCCCAGGAGGAGGCGCTGTACGACATGCTTACCGTGGACGAGAACCTGGACCTGTACGGCCGGCTCTTCGCGCTATCACCAGAGGACCTGGAGAGACGGAAGAACGAGACCCTCAACTTCGTCGCCCTGGAGGGCCGACGGCGGGACCTGGTCTACACCCTCTCCGGCGGCATGCGTCACCGGGTCAGCCTGGCCATCGCCCTCCTCCACGAGCCGGAGATCCTGTTCCTGGACGAGCCGACGGTTGGGGTGGACCCGGAGCTCCGGGTCTCGTTCTGGGAGAACTTCGGCAAGCTCAAGACCTCGGGCAAGACCGTCGTGATCACCACTCACTACATGGACGAGGCCCGCAACTGCGACCGGATCGGGCTCATGCACCACGGCAAGCTCATTGCCGAGGGCACACCCAAGGAGGTCATCGCGATGGCGGGGGCCTCTGACCTGGAGGAGGCCTTCCTCAAGATCGCGTATCCCAAGGGCAGGAGGGATGGACCGTGAGGTTGTACAGGATATGGTCCATCACCCTCCGGGTGTTCCGGGGCTTTCGCCACGACCCTCGATCCATCGGGCTCATGATCATCGCTCCCATCGTCGCCATGAGCGTCTTCGGTATCGCCTTCGGCGGGGACGTGACCAACATCGATGTGATCATCGTGAACGACGACCAGGGGTTCGCTCCCATGAACGAGACCCTGTTCATATCGAGCCTTATCATCGGGAACCTGGACCCGGACGTCATCAACATCGAGTACATGGATTCCATGGACGACGCGGTCAAGCAGGTGGAGGATGGGAAGGTCTGGGCGGCCGTCCACTTCCCCTCCAACTTCTCGTCCTCCCTGATGACGGGGAGCGCGGCCGTGATAACGGTACGGGCGGACATGAGCAACCCCCAGGTATACTCCGCCATCTTCATCGAGCTACAGGAGGCCATCAGGACGACGATGGACGATATGGGAATGGAGAGCCCCCTCCAGATCGACAGCTCCGACCCGGTGTACGGAGAGGGAGCGGAGTTCTCCGACTTCCTCATCCCGGGGGTGATAGCCTTCGCGATCTTCTTGCTCACCACGCTGCTCACCCTGCTGACCTTCACCAGCGAGCGGGTGAACCACACCCTCGATCGCCTGCTCGTGACACCGGTCACTGAGCCGGAGATCGTGTTCGGATACGCCCTTGCCTTCGGTGTCTTCGGGACGATCCAGGCGATCCTCCTGGTGGCATGGGGAATTTTGGCCTTCGACATAATGATCGTCGGGAGCATTGCCCTGGCGATCTTCGTCACCGCCCTGCTGGCGATCGCCAGCCAGGCCATGGGCATCCTGCTCTCGGCCGCGGCCCGGACCGAGGCCCAGGCAGTTCAGTTCATACCCCTGATCGTGCTGCCGGTGTTCCTCCTGTCGGGCATATTCTGGCCCATCCAGGCCATACCCCCATGGCTGCAGCCCGTATCGTACCTGCTTCCTCCAACCTATACCGTCGACGCATTGCGTTCCATCATGGTGAGGGGCTGGGGGATCGCCGAGGTCTGGCCGAACGTGCTGGCCCTTCTGGTGTTCATCGTGGTCTTCCTTGCGATGGCGACGTTATCGCTCAGGAGGAAGCAGTGAAGGGGTCGGCCGGATGGCTCATTCCTCGTCCGGAGGGTTCTCCTCGGGGGGGTCGCAGGCCTCTCCCTCGGGGACCGGTGGCTGCTTCCTGAGCTCACCCCTAGGGTCCCTGAGGAACATTTCCATCTGTCCCATCCATCTCTTCAGGGGGACCCTGATGTACTTCGTGAACGCGGGTGTGGGCTGGAAGGCGCCCAGCTTGGTGAGGTGGAAGCCCAGGCCTATGTAGTCGTCGACGATGGCGGCCCGGATCGTGTCGCATCCCGTGTCACGATGGATGCGGAGCCGATGATGACCGTCCAGGACCGAGTACATATCCTCCTTTGGATGCTTGATGACGACGATGGCCCTCATCTCCGTCGGGTCGGGGACGTCGTTCTTCATCTTGTCCACATAGGCCTCATCGACCTTGTCATCGGAGACTATCCGGTCCACGGGTATCTCCTGGGCGTGCTTGTTGGGGTCGAAGTACGCCCTGAAGAGGTCGGTCATCGGACGGAAATCAGCTATCATGAATAAATAATGACCGCCAGTAGGGTGGTGCTGAACGAAAGCTTATTCACATGAACAGTCATTACCTGGCCGGTTGACCCACCATGGACGAGGAGGATAAGGTCGAGGTAGTCGAAGAGCCCGAGCCCCCTCAAGCGGGTCTGCTGAGCAGTATCTTCGGCTCCTTCAACAAGACCTTCTGGGTCGTCAACGCCTTCGAGCTGTTCGAACGGGGTGCCTACTACGGCACCATGTCCGTGATGGCCGTCCACGTCGTAAACAACCTGGCCATCGATAGGGCCACCTGGGGAGCACTTTACTCCTTCCTCATCGTCCTGCTGTACTTCATCCCCCTCTTCTCTGCAGCCCTGGCGGAGAAGATCGGATTCAAGTTGATGCTGCTAGTGGCCTACTCGTTGATGGTCATAGGTTACATCTCCCTCTACTTCGTCGAACCCGGAGATCTCACAGCACTGGTGGTCTCGTTCCTGTTCGTGGGGATAGGCGCTGGTCTGTTCAAGCCCATCATATCGGCCTCCATAGCCCACGTCACACCCGAGGAGAAGCGGAACCTGGCCTACTCCATCTACTACTGGATGATCAACCTGGGAGCTGTACTGGCCCCGTTCGTCATCTTCTTCGTGTTCCCGGAAGTGGCGCTCTACTACTACGTCTTCCTGTTCTCCACCGGCCTGATCGTCATCAACATCCTCATCCTGCTGACCATCTTCAGGAACCCGATCGAGCCCCAACCGGACCTGGCCGTGACCAGCGCGATGATGCGCATCGTCCCCGCCCTCCGGGACAGGTCCTTCGTGATCCTCCTCGTCATCTACGCGGGCTTCTGGTTCATGTTCGCGTACAACCATACATTCCTTCCCAACTACCTCGTCGACTTCGGGAGGATGCCGATATGGTTCACAGCACCCCTCCTGGCCATCATCAATCCCGGGACCATCGTCATCTTGGGCCCCTACCTGGGAAAGAGGGTGGAGAAGTACAAGTCCCTCAACGTGATGATGTTCGGGATGGTCATCTTCATCATCGGCTTCGGGATGAACGGGATGAGCAGCGGCCAGTTCATGTTCGTCGCGGGCATCATCATCTTCTCCATCGGCGAGTTCATCGTCCATCCCGGTTTCATCTCGTACGTGTCCAAGATCGCCCCCAAGGACAAGGTGTCGATCTACCTCGCGTGCATCTTCGTATCGACAGGTCTCGGACAGGTGCTGGGCGGCGTAGTCCAGGGTCAATGGTACCAGAACCTCGGATACGAGCAGGGCCGTCCACAGGTCTACATCGCCCTGGTCATGGTCGTCGGCATGCTAACGCTGGTCGCCTTCATTCTCTACAACAAGTGGCAGATCCGTGAGACCCTTGTGAAGGACCCGAAGGCCGATGTCGACACCGGGATCTGGACCAAGCCCATCACCATTGTTGTGGTCCTGCTCTTCATCCCGATCACCGTCATGTTCTCCTACAGCCTGCCCATCATGGAGCTGGTGGATCCCCCTGACGAGCCAGACGACCTACCCGACTGGTCCGAGTACGTCATCGAAACGGAGGTGCTTCCGACGGAGACGGGCTACTCCAACGAGAATGCGGTATTAGATGTGACCCTCGATGTGCTGAATGCCAACGTGCGTAGCATCACCGTCACTCTAACATGGACTGACGAGCCCGACGCTGGGATCCGTTACACCAACGAACCGGACGAGTTCAGCCTCGATGTGTCCGCTCCCAACGCAACCACCGTCCAGACCCCCATGTCGCCATCGGGGCGCGTCTCGGTCACCATCACCTACGAACCCCCTGCCAATGACCCCTATTTCAACGGCACTGGCGATTACGACGTCACCATCGTCTGCGGGGTTTGCGGCAACCAGGTGCCCTTCATCAACTTCGGGGGTCTGAGGGAGATAGAGGACCCGGGGAACGCCTGGACCCTTGAGGCAAGCTACGACTACTACGTCAAGGCCACCGACTGAGGGGGCCAGGGCTGCCCTGTTATACCGAGAAAGTGGGATGGTGCTCCCGCCGGGATTTGAACCCGAGTCGCGGGCTCGAGAGGCCCGCATGATTGGCCGGTCTACACTACGGGAGCCCGTAGTGCAGCGGGGAATGCGGGAACTGGATATTACCTTTTCGGTCACGGGTTGGCATCCAGGTGGTCTTTTCCAATATAATATTGGGCGGTTTCGGTACCATCATGACCCGTTCTCAATCGGCATGAAAATCGGTTCCGGGAGACTTTGATCCATTCATTTCAGAACGCATTCACTCCGTTGTCTGGCCATATGGGATACGTGCGCTTTTTCCCGACCTCAAAAATGATTACCAGACCACGAAATCTAAACCAATGTGTTAAATAAGTCCGGAATCGTTCACTTATACGAGAGGGCGTGGTATCGATGGAACAGGGAGATATAAAATCCTGGTACCAGCAGGGTGAGAGAGCCTGGCAGAACGGCGATTACCAGGAGGCCATCGCCGCGTACGACAACGTGCTGCAGGCCCGGCCCAAGGATGACAAGGCCTGGTACAACAAGGCGCTGGCGCTCCGCCGCCTCGGGAACCTCGAGGAGGCCGTCATGTGCTACAACAAGGCCATCGAGATCAACATCGAGAACGACAAGGCCTGGGTGATCACTGGCTACGCGCTGTTCCAGCTGGGCAGGCACGACAACGCCGTGGCCTGCCTGGACAAGGCCCTGGAGTACAATCCCAACAACGACAAGGCCTGGTACAACAAGGGCCTGGCCCTGCGTCACATGGGACAGATGGAGGACGCCATCACCTGTTACAACAAGTCCATCGAGCTCAATATCTCCAACGACAAGGCCTGGGTCAACGTGGGCTTCGTCCTTTACAAGATGGAGAAGCCGGATGAGGCCATCTCCTGCTTCGACAAGGCCATCGAGATCAACGACCGCAACGGCACCGTGTGGTACAACAAGGGCGTCGTCCTTGACCGCATGGACCGCAGCACCGAGGCCATCCCTTGCTTCCGAAAGGCCCTCCAGCTCGGCCCCAACGCCGAGTACTCGGAGAAGGCCCGGGAGATCCTGGCCTACCTCGCCCCGGACGAGCCAATACCCGAGGCGGAGGACATGTTCGACGCCGCCCCGGTGGAAGCGGACGTTCCTGCGGTCACCGAGGAGTTCGCTCCCGAATCCCCTCTGGAGGAGGAGGTGGCGGCCGTCGCAGAGGAGGCCGCATTCGAGGTCGCTGAAGAGGGTGCGTTCGAGATCGCAGAGGATGCCGCATTCGAGGTTGCCGAGGATGGTGCGTTCGAGGTCGAATCCGAGGCCGCTCCCTTCGAGATCGCCGACGAGACTATCCTCGAGGAGCCACCTGCC